>JANMLJ010000641.1:0-5195 GCA_031372465.1 Chitinophagaceae bacterium
CAGGTATTATACAAAAGACAGTACAGGTAGCGGCAGGGTTCCTGGCCAACGGGATTGACAGTGTGGTAACCCGTTATAATTATAACAATACACTTTTGCGATATAGTTCATCCGTATTTAGTGTAACTGTATCCGGAACTACGGTGTTCGATAGTATCCTTTATGTATATGATGGCAGTGGAAAGATTGTTTCGGACGAACATTATGTGAAAGCAAGCATTTTACCACCGGTATTGAATTTGAAAAATCAATATACCTATTCAGCTGATGGATTAAACCTTACTGCTACACAACAATTAGCTTCCACCACGCTGGGAGGATCATTATCACAATCAACCGTACAAACATTTACATTTGATACTAAAAAAAATCCACTGATCATTAAGCAGGAAGCGATCGTATTGCTTCGTTCGGGACTTTTTAATGCACAGAATCCTTTAAAAATGATTGTAACCAATACATCTGACCCGACAAATGATTATACGATGGATTATGTATATAAATATAATACTGCGGGAAAGCCAGATTCTTCTTATGCAACAAGAACACCCGGCGCAACGATAACAGCTTCCAAATACTTCTACCAATAAATTCTTTCTTTGTTTCATTGTTTAAACGGTGAGGCATAGTTTATCTTGCAATATGAGCCGTTTTCATTCATACCTTAATTCTTCTGTTGCCATTCTTTTAGTATATAAAGGAGAGGAGCCCTTTGGGCCATTCATAAAAAAATATTTTGCTGCCAATAAAAAATACGGCTCTACCGACCGGAAGATTATCAGTCATTTGTGTTATTGTTATTTCAGAACCGGCAAATCAATGCCGGGAATACCTGTTCAAGAAAGGATATTGACCGGGTTATTTTTGCAAAGCAATGAACCTAATACGCTGCTGGAAGAATTAAAACCGGTTTGGAATCAACAAACAGGACTTACTATCAAGGAGAAAATTTCTTTTTTACAACTGGCTGATTATAATAGTACTCTTTTTCCCTGGGTCAATGAATTAAGTAAGGACATTAATAAAGAGGCGTTTGTTTTTTCTCATTTGGTTCAACCGGATTTATTTTTACGTCTGAGACCAGGTATAGAAGAACCCGTAAAACAAAAACTCCGGAAAGCTGGAATTTCGTTTCAGCTTATTTCAGATAATTGTATTGCAATGCTAAATTCTTCAAAAATTGATGGAATTATTGAATTTGATAAAGAAGCAGTAGTGCAGGATTACAGTTCGCAGCGGGTTGGGGAGTTTATGGAAACTGTCAGACAGGGGCACCCGGATTCGGTCAGACGGGGACCGTCAGACCAAAACCGGGTATGGGATTGTTGCGCTGCCAGTGGTGGCAAATCTATCATGGCCAATGATATATTGGGACCTGTTGATCTGATTGTTTCTGATAAAAGGGAATCAATTCTATTAAATTTAGAAAAACGATTTCAGCAAGCCGGTATAACTGATTATGAAAGTTTTGTTGTTGATTTAAGCAAACCATTGCAAAATTATTTATCTACATTCAACCTGATAATTGCCGATGTTCCCTGTACAGGTAGTGGTACCTGGAGCCGGACACCGGAACAACTTTTTTATTTTAAAGAAGATTCAATAGAAGATTATGCCGCCTTGCAAAAGAAAATCGTTAGTAATGTAATAACGCAACTGGAACCCGGGGGTTATTTTTTATACATCACCTGTTCAGTATTTAAAAAAGAAAATGAAGACATGGCGGAAATTATAAAAAATGAATTCTATCTTGAATTAGTGCAAATGGAACTATTAAAAGGGTATGATAAAAAAGCAGATACGATGTTCGCGGCATTATTAAAAAAGCCATTATAATTTCAACAGTTCGGCAATGCCAATTGATTTTTGACCATTGAGCACATTGATATAATATTTTCCTTTGGCTAACCGGCTAATGTTCAGATCGATCAACTTTCTGCCGGATACTTTTGTTTCTTTTAACTGCATCACTAACCTTCCTTTTGCATCATAAACAGCTATCGGCATATTACTTACAGCGTAAGGCGTTTCAACAACTAATGTTACAGCGTTTCCGGAAACAGGATTTGGCTGCACCATCACCCCTTCTTTGGTTGGATTAGGATTAGTAGTGCCGGTTACAATGCAGGCTGTAGAAATACTGATATTGGTGGTATCAATATACACTGCATAAAAAGAAGCAGCGGCAGTATCAATGATCTGACGAATGCGATAGGAAAAATTACCTGCTGTTCCACTTGTAAGGTCATTATTAAATTGATAATTTCTATTTGCTAACAATAAACCTGCAGTCGGATTCATTTGTCCGATTTTTGTGTATACAGTTTCTCCGGGGGCTTTTCTTTCTATTTCATATTTCATAGCACCAATATCCTTACTGGCCCAATTAATGGACACACGGCAACCTGTAACCGTAGATGAGGAAGTAGCATAATCAACTAAAAGATTAGCAAAGGCAAGTTTCATATTTGGAATACCATAACCAACCCGATCATCAGGTGTTGTGAATTTGCTTCCGGCCTGTTGCAATGCCCTGATAATTTTCATATTATTATATTCAGGAAATGCCTGCCAGAGAATAGTTCCAAGACCTGCCATATTGGGGCAGGCAAATGATGTGCCGTTGCTGGTGCCAACTGTATTGGAAGTGGTTTGTACCAAGGCTGATACACCTACGGATGCCATATCTGGTTTTATCTGTCCATCGGAGGAAGGGCCAAAACTTGAAAAACCGCCGATAACGCCTGCAGCATTTACAGCACCTACTGCTACTACACTGTCTCCATCAGAAGGTGTTATAATAAAACGCCAGGAATTGCCACCTTCATTCCCTGCTGCAGCAAAAACGATCATCCCTTTTTTGGCAGCAAGGTCAGCACCGGTACTTGATATAGTGGTGTTACCATTCATATTGCTATAGGTATAGCTCAATGTTGCATTATCAAAATCATAATAACCAAGTGATGTTGAAATTACATCTGCACCTGAACTATCAGCCCGTTCACCGCCACAAACCCAGTTAAATTCTTCAATCGGGTATTCGCTGGCGTTATCTTCAGTCTGGAATAACCAAAAAGCGGCTTTGGGTGCTTTACCAATAAACTGACCGGGAATATTTGCAGCAATGGTAGAAAAGCAATTCATGCCATGGCTACCATCGTTAGATACGTTTTGTTCACGGGCCACAAAGTCCCAGGTGCCCAAAACCTGGCCATTGAGATTCACACTATCAAATGCTTTAAGTGCAGTATAATTATTAAATCCATTATCAATAACAGCAAGCTGCATTCCTTGTCCCCGGAGGCCAATGTTGTGCAGAAATTCACCGTTATGCAGATGAATTTCATTGTAGGAATTAGTTCCATAATTAAAAAAGTCGGCACTCACTTGTTCTGTTAACTGTAGTGGAAGATCGGTGATCCTTTCTTCGAGTTCAAATTTATTACGGGAAACAAAACCATTGTCTGCTGTTCTTGCAGCTATACCGGATGTATTTTGTACAAAGGGTAATGCATTGATGGTAGTAATGGCAGCAGCACTGTTTGTTTGAATGGTGATAGCATTCAACCATTTGGAAACATTTAAAACGGTAACATTCGGTACATTTCTTACCTGGGTAATATAGGCTGGTGTTACAGGCAAATCAGTACTGTCAATAGCAATACTATACTTTATTCTTCTGTCGATAGCTCTTTGTGATAAATAAGGAAGCGGTGTTGCCAAAGTAAAAGGGGTGCCTCCTTTATTTTTAAATCTTACAATATAGCGGGTAAACTGTGCATGCGACTCAGTTGTAGCCGTTGATAGTAATAAGAATAAAAATAGTAATCGCTTCATTGTCCGCGCTTTTTTTTGCATCATCAAATTTACGGCGGAAAGAGGAGATTAATTATGGTCGATCATCCATTTTCTGATACCAAATCCGGTATAGAAGGGACCGCCGGAACCGCTTGTGTTAGGCTGATAGTCCCATAATTCTAATTCGCTATAAACAAGTCCGATGTTTTTTGAATATTTGGCAAAAGATCTTGATTTCAATGCAAAGGAGGTTGGAGTTGTGATAGGTACATTAAAAGATTCTTTTGCTTCTTCTACTGTAAATACATCTGTATAATTTTTTCCCCGGTAACTAAAAGCACCTGATTGCCCGTCATAATAAAAATCCCAGTCCTGCATGAAGTTGTCATTACTAAATGGATAAAGAGGGTCGTAAGGTTCGTTTGAAAGATATTTGTTCCCTTTCCAGCTAAACCCATCTTTCATGGGCATATGCATTTTAATAATGCGGAGATTGTCTTCTACTACTTCAATCTGGTCACTTAAAGGAGTGATGTAATATGCACCGATTGGTTTCCAGGGAGTGATCCCTAATGAATCGCTAAGGTAACGGAATACCCGAAAGCTGGGTCTGCCAAGGTTGTCAGTAATTGCTTTGTCAACCTGTTCTTTTACCTGGTAACGATGTGTTTCAATGGTTCTGCCGAAGTTTGTGAAAACCAGGGAATCCAGTCGGTAAGTAATATACTTGCCGGGGGTCAGAAGATTATAATCAGTAATTTTTTCAGTGATAAATTCTTCCTTTTTATTACAGGAGAAAAGAGAAAATAATAATAGTGCCGGTATGCAAAAGCGGGAAATTGATTGGAGTCTCATAAGTGGTTTTTCTGTATTTACAGATACAAAATCTGTCCGGTTTTTTACTGTTTATCAGGGTAATTGAATCAATACGACTACTCTTTTCAGGCCTTCATCGTACAGGTAAAACTACAAATAAAAGTCGTGGAAACATAGGTTTCCGCCTATAAAACGCTTTAAATGGGGGTTTATTGCCTGTTTGCTGGATGCTGGATACTGGATACTGGATGCTGGATACTGGATACTGGATGCTGGATACTGGATGGTGGGTGCTGGATGCTGGATACTGGATGCTGGATGCTGGATGTTGGATGCTGGATGCTAGATGCTAGATGCTAGATGCTAGATGCTGGTTCTTTGTTTCTAAACTTGAATCTTGAGAATTGAGTATTGAATCTTGAGTCTTTACTTGTGTCAAAAAAAGACTCTCCAAAGGTCCGAAGGACTCCCTCGGAGAGTCCCATGGACAATATGTCAACACTCAACAAACAATATACAAAAAAACGTTTCTGGACGAAGTAATTGCGTATTGAATATTGAGTGTTGCTTGTTGAGTCTTT
>JANMLJ010000707.1:0-2228 GCA_031372465.1 Chitinophagaceae bacterium
CCGGGATTTGTTATAAAATGCCCACAGGAATATTGGATATAATTATAAAGAGAAAACTGTATCGCTGACCTTACTAAAAGCTAGCTACACAGTAAATTGGTATGCTTTTATTGTTGTTGTTTTACAAATTTTGCGGTGAAACGATCAGTGCCTGATTTAATCTCTGCAACATACACACCATTTTGCCAGGCATAAGGAAGCGTAAGGGTTATCATATTATTTCCTTCAAAGCTGTTAATTATTTTGGTCATTTGCACACGACCCAGCATGTCAAGAATTTTTACTTCAACCGGACCTGGTCTTGATGCTTTAAATTCAAATGTAAGACGATCATTCACCGGGTTGTTAACAATTTTTATTCCTTTACTGTCATCGGCAGTTGTTTGCAGCAATATCACTCTTGAATATCTTACTGTTCCGCTCTTATCGGTTATTTTCAACCGGTAATAGATCCTGTTGGATGACATCTTTTCTATTTGCTGGTAGGTTTCTGCCCCCGCTCTGTTATTTCCATAGATAGGTGATGAAGATGTGAAGTGTGTACCATCAATGCTTTGTTCAATATTAAATTTTTGTACGCTTTCATTTTCTGCAACCTCCCAGTTTAACCTGGCAGTTGAATTAAAAACGCTGCCCTGGAAAGCTATCAATTGTGCAGCCAATGGATACATATAATTTTCTCCAATAGTACAGCTGCCGGCAATACCAACCGGAGTAAGGAATGCATTCATATACATCCGGATGCCGTTGACATCAACCACTGTATTAGTAGAAAAAGTGTGATTGCCCAGATAAAATACTAAGCCACCAACCCCTGATCTTAATTTTGACACACTGGCACCGATCACTGTTGCATCAGCTGTAGCCCTGGCATGATTATGAACGTTGTTTACACCTGAAGCAATGATTCGCCAGTTTTGTAAACTTCCCTGCTGTGAAATGTCGAAATTTCCTTCGTATTGTGAGTAGCCGAGATCAGGATTGGAATAAGTAATAGCAGTACCAGCATTTGAATTAGCATCGGTAAAGCCAGTTGTTGAATGAAAACGGCCTAATGCATTATTTTCATAATTTATTACTGCATAACACTGTGCCAGAAAATTTCCTCCATATTCTACAAATCGTTTAATGGCAACGATAGCATTATCTACCTGTGAACCGGTATTACTATTATGCGCTTCTGAAGCAAAAGTGTAGCAGTCGGTCAGCAAGTTTGGCCCGGTTGTTATCTGGTAATTGCCCGTAGGAATACTGGCCGCTATCATAAAATCTGTATGAATACCCGTATTAGCACCATCATCCAGGATAGCAGCTTTTGGTTTAAAACCGGTAAGGTCATAACGAATATCAACTGTTACGGACGAAGTAGTTTTATACACTTTTATTTTATCATTAGCAACGCTAATAGCATTATTAAATGTATTGATCACAGCACCTGCTCCGGTTGTATCAGCGGCAAAAATTACAAAAGGGCCTCCTTTGAAATTGTAACTGCTAACAGGATATGTATAAGAAGTAAAGGTTGCAGTCTTATTACTGATAGTGGCAGTTACCGGTAAACTAAGTGTGATATTAAGACCTGATATCGCGGTAACGGTTGTGCCTGCCTGTAAGCCGGCAAAAGCGGAAGTAACAGTCATACCAACAACAAGACCAGTAGCAGTATTTACAGTAGCTGCTGTACTGCCATTTGAAACAGTAATTTTTGGCGAATACGAAGTTACAACAGGTATCAGTGCGGAAGCATTAACGGTAAAATCATTTGCATCTTTCGCTTTACCAGCTTTAATTACCCATTTTACTTTTGCATTATTATTAAGTAAAGTAACTATTAATCCATAAGCTTTCAGGTTAAAGTAGCCGCTATTGTTCAGCTGATTGGTATTATCCATCGCAATTACATAACTGCCGGTAGGGAGTGTTTGATTATTGGCTGTTGGCGTAGGAAGGTCGGTGTTCTGTGCACACAGCGGTAAGGTGAATAAAATAAATACTATATATAGTACAACAGATTTCATTGGTAGGGATTAAGGGTAGAAAAAAACTTTTATCAGTTGCAGTTGAATGTACTATTTCAACCGATCCAGGTAGTTTTCATGAGTAAATCTACAAATTACTTTTTTAGTATGCAAGTAAAAACGAAAAAAAAATAATGTTTTTACGTTTTATTTTGAGTGGTTTTAACAGCTGCAAAAAATATAATTTACTTCGTAGTTATACGATTACTC
>JANMLJ010000066.1:0-5507 GCA_031372465.1 Chitinophagaceae bacterium
GCAAAGCTTGAAACCACAGTTTGGTATTCGGTACGAGCACATGTTTGGCTTTGGAGGTTTTCCGCAGCAATTTACTTTAATGGGAATGATGAAAATTCCAATGGCTAAGTGGTCTGCTAAAATGAATAAAGCAAATATTGAAAGCTTGAAATGGAAAGCAATTGCATTGCAATCGCAAAAGGAAATGATGGTGATCGAATACAGCGGCATGGCTTATGGCATGCGTAATGAAATAGAGTTGAAGAAAAGGCAGTTGAAATTATACGAGGATAATATCATGCCTGCACTAAGGAATAATTATAAAACCATGCAATTGGGCTATGAGCAGAATACAGAAGAATTGTTTATGCTTTTTGATGCATGGGAAACATTAAATATGACGCAGCTTGAATACTTAAATCAATTGCAGCAATTACTAACTATGCAGGTTGAGTTGGAAAGAATAGTAGAAACAAAATAATGGACAGATACTGTTTGACAGAAAATTTTTATAGGGCATGAACAAAAAGAAAATAGCAATTATCATAACCTCAGTGCTGGTATTACTGGCAGCGGTAGCATTGGTATATTTTAAAATGATACTTCCCAAAAATGAAACAAAGCAGCAGGCAAAAACTGATATGGCAGATATGAATATGGATAGTATGGATTCATCCAAAGGAGAAATGAAAATGGAAAGTGACAGTAGTACATCACACGATGTTTCCCTGCATACTTTATTGCAACCTACCAATGGTTTTGCTATCTCTTCAATCCCTGCTATTACACTAATGAAAAAAGATGAACCCATAGAAATTAATGCACTGGGATATACTGCATACAACACCAACGAAGTAGGGGCTATATCAGCCCGTGTTAATGGCAGGATTGAAAAAATGTATGTAAAGTATCGCTATCAATTGATTAAAAAAGGGCAAAAAATTATGGACATCTACAGCCCCGAATTATTGACTGCACAGCAAAATCATTTATTTCTCTTGAAAAATGATGCCGCTAATTATTCATTAATCAATGCTTCCAAACAAAAATTATTATTACTTGGTTTTCCCGGAGAACAATTACAGCAATTAATAAAAACCCAAAAACCGTTACTTACTGTTTCGGTTTACAGCAGATACAGCGGTCATATTCATGAAGCATTGAATCAGGTTATGAGTAAAGATATAACTGCACCTGCTTCCATGAATGGAGCCCTCTCATTAACTACAGAGGAACTTAGCCTTAAAGAAGGGATGTACCTGCAAAAGGGACAAACAGTTTTTAGAGTTTACAATGCAAACAAAATATGGGTATTGCTTAATATTTATTCATCGGATCAGGTGTTTATCAAAACAGGCAATAAAGTAAGCATAGTGCCGGAATCCAGGCCAGAAAAAATATTTCAAAGTTCAATTTATTTTATCGAGCCGTTTTTTAGGCCCGGCAGTAAAACATTAACAGCCAGGGTAAATATTGATAACAGTGTTTTGCAATTACCCATTGGCAGCCAGGTGAAAGCAACTATTTTCAGCACCCCGGTAAATGCAGCATGGTTACCCAAAGAAGCCATTGTATCACTTGGTTTTGAAAAAATTGTTTTTGTAAAAAGTGGGAATGGCTACAAAGCACAAAAAGTAACCACAGGTGTAGCTAATAATAATCTAATTCAGGTAACGGGCGGTATTACACCTGCTGATTCTGTGGCTGTAAATGCACAGTTTTTAATGGACAGCGAAAGTTTTATAAAAATTAATAATGAAAATTAGTATTAGGATATTGAATAATAATAAATAATCAAGAAAGTTTTATGATACTGATATCGCAAAGCAAAAAAGAATAAAGTAGTGTTTAAAATAAAATAAAATGAAAAAGTTATTTGTGGTAGCAGTACTTATATTTTTATTGGGTGCCTGTAAAAGCGATAAAGTAAAAGATTCCGGTGAGGCAGCGCATGCCGGACACGGAGACGAATATTATACCTGCTCCATGCACCCACAGGTGATGAAAGATAAACCGGGTGATTGTCCTATTTGTGGGATGAAACTGATACAGGCTACGAAAACCTCCACCCCAGAAAACGAAGGGGTGCAATTGACCGGACAACAAATACAATTGGGCAATATTTTGACAGACACTATACGTAGAGGAATGCTCGGTGGACAGACAGTGCTTACCGCCACACTTAACATTGACCAAAGTAAAATTAATGCTGTAAGTGCAAGGGTGATGGGTAGAATTGAACGACTTTATTTTAAAAACTTGGGTGATTATGTTAGAAAAGGAGATAAATTATTTGACTTGTACAGTGAAGAACTGAATAGTGCCAAACAGGAATATATTCTGGCACTGGAAAAGCAAAGGGTATTGGACAATTCAATTATCGATTTTACCGTGCTGGTACAAAGTGCTAAAAATAAACTTTTGCTCTGGGGTTTATCAGAAGCTCAAATTCAGGAGTTAACACTTAAAAAAACCGCCTCTCCATCAACCACTTATTTTAGCCCCTCTTCAGGTTATATTATTTCAATAGATGTAAACGAAGGGGAATATGCAGCAGAAGGCGGAACAATTGTTCGTGTAGTAGATTTATCAACGCTTTGGGCAGAAGCGCAGGCTTATTCATCACAATTATCACAGATAAATATCAATGCAGTCGCCACTGTTCAATTCCCTGATTTGCCAGGTAAACAAACAACCGGAAAGATTGAATTTATAAACCCTGAAATCAACCAACAAACACGTATTAACCTGCTTCGTGTAACTGTTGCTAATCCTGAAAATCTGTTAAAACCTGGTATGGCAGCGTACGTAACCATCAAAGGAAAAGAGGTAAACACATTAACCTTACCATCTGATGCCGTACTCCGAACCGCTACCGGTGCTTCTGTTTGGATACAAACAGGAACAGGATCTTTTAAAAGCATAATGGTTGAGACTGGTATGGAAGATGGAGATAGAATTCAAATTAAATCAGGACTTAAACCAGGCGATATTGTAGTTATCAGGGGAGCGTATTTATTAAACAGTGAATTTATTTTTAAGCAAGGGGCTAACCCGATGGAGGGGATGAAGATGTAAGAAATCTGAAACTCATTTAAATGATTATTGTATTAGTAAGATGGATAAAATTGGGGTATTAAATAATAAATAGCCTCCTGAAATAAAAATTTAAAACAAAATAAAAATTAAAGCTATGATGGACAACAATGAAAATTACTACTACTGGGGAATGCACATGGGTTGGTGGTTCCTAATACTTGTTATAGTTATAGCAGTGATAGGCAGGGTTGGTTGGTCCCGAAAAAGGAAATAATCAGCACGACAAAAAATTTGCCTTTTAAAAATAGAGTAAGCATATTGTAAAATAAAATGCATCTACAATATGGGCAGTTTATTTAATACTAATGTTTGACAAAAAGAAGACAAGCAATGCTCAAAGACACGAAAAAAATCAGCCTGCTGAAAGCGGCACCGAGATTAATGCAAATAATGCGTGTGCTGGCACGGCATAAGTTCCTGCGTAGTTTGTTTGGCAGTAAAAATTTGCCTCCTCCAAAAGAGTTACGGGAAGTCTTCGAAGAACTGGGACTGGTCTTTCTTAAATTTGGACAAGTGCTTGCAATGAGGCGAGATCTGCTGCCGCCTGATTATATTAAAGAGTTAGAGTTGCTGCACGACGAGTTGCCTGCTATGAGTATTAGCGTGGTAAAGTCAACAGTAAAAGCAGAACTGGGCAGCTCATTAACCAAACTGTTTTCATCATTTGTCGAAAAGCCGATAGCCGCTGCCACCATTGCCCAGGTGCATGAAGCAACCTTGCACGACGGACTCAAAGTTGCAGTAAAAGTGCAACGGCCAGGGCTTAATGAAATTATAGCTACGGATATTGCAGCACTAACTTACCTGGTATCACTGGGAGAAAAACTCTTTCCAAAAATTCGTGCATTCGACCTCCCCGTTGTGGTACGGGAATTTGCAATTACGCTCATCCGGGAAACCGATTTCAACCGGGAAGCCCGTTCCATGATACTTTTTAAAAAAGCACTGGCCAATATTCCTGAACTCTGGATACCGGATGTTATGAAAGAATGTTCGGGCAGAACCGTTCTCACAATGGATTTTTCTGAAGGCAAACGCATAGACCACTACGCTAAAAAACACTCGGATGCCATGCCTGATTTAATGAATACGCTTATAAAACTTACGCTGCAATCCATCTTTGAAGAAGGAAGATTTCATGCCGATCCGCATCCCGGTAATGTTTTTGTATTGCCCGATGGACGCCTCTCTCTGCTCGATTTTGGAAATACGGGAGAGCTGGATGAAGCCATGCGTGAATCGTTAATACTTCTGATGGAAGCGGTAGTAAAAGGGGATGCAAGGGCAGCAACCGAAGCTTACCTGGAAATGGCAGCGGCCAGTGAAAATGTAAATCATGCGGCTCTTTTAGTGGACATGAAGGCAGTGCTATATGAAATGCACAGTGGTGATCAAAAGGTTGTTTCAATCGGTGATGCCTTTGATTCGCTCATGCGTGCCGGAAGCCAGAACGGGGTACACAACCCCGGTGAATTTGTATTGCTCACCCGAACTTTCGTAATCCTGGAATCTTTAATACGCCAACTTGCTCCCGAACATAATTATATGAAATCTTTTAGTGAAGAAATAACACGCCTCACTAAGCAGCACTTTTCACCAAAGCGGATTAAAGAAAAAACAATAAAGCTAGCCCGTGAAATGGAGCGACTTATAATGGATGCTCCCGGAGATACACGGCGTGTTCTCCGCCGTATTGCCGAAGGGAATCTTGGCAGGGTGCAGGCTCCTGCTTTTGAGTTACTGGCAAGTGGTCTCAGTCGCAATATCAAGCAGCTTGGAGGTTCTATTGCTTTGGCAGCACTTGTTGTAAGCGGAACAATGCTGTTGTTCAGTCCCATGGGTGGGTGGCATCATTTACTCGGTGTTTCAATGGTTATCATAGGAATTATAGGCATACTTATTGGCCGAATAAGTACATGGATTAGGGATCGTGGCAAACCTTGATATTTCTTTATGAAATATAACTACCGATAAAGATGAGTTAGAAAGTATAGTTGCTAAAGACAGAAGAATAATAAATTTTTTCGCCACTGTTCAATTCCCTTATTTGCCAGGTAAACAAACAACTGGAAAGATTGAATTTATAAACCCTGAAACCAACAAACACGTATTAACCTGCTTCGTGTAACTGTTGCCAATCCTGAAAATCTGTTAAATCCTGTTATGGTAGCTTATGTAACTAACAAAGGAAAAGAGGTAAACACATTAACCTTACCATCTGATGCAATACTCCGAACTGGTACCGGCGCATCTGTTTGGGTACAAACAGGCAAAGGCGCCTTTAAAAGTATAATGGTTGAAATTGGTATGGAAGATGGAGACAGGGTTCAGGTAAAATCAGGCCTTCAATCAGGGGATATTGTTGTTATCAGGGGAGCTTATTTATTAAACAGTGAATTCATTTTTAAGCAGGGAGCAAATCCGATGGA
>JANMLJ010000039.1:0-2964 GCA_031372465.1 Chitinophagaceae bacterium
CATTTGTACATAAAGTAAAATCTGAATTCAACAGACGACAGCAGCAAAAAGAGCAGCAAAAATCAAAGATGATTCAGCCGTAATTTCCACTTAACTGCTTACTAACATAAATTAAACTGCCCCGGAATTAAAAAATTTACACTTACCGGCAAAAGTCATGAAGATGTTGGAGGCAACAAGTACAATGATCGTTCTCTAATAGATTTCTTGCTTGATTGAAAATAAAAATAGTCCTACAACCGCAGGACTATAACTATTTAAACGATTCTTCTCCCGACTCAAGACCCCAGACTAATTTTGTTTTTCCAAATTCCTGAAATCCACCGGTACTAACCTGCTTACTCCCGGCTCCTGCATTGTCACTCCATAAATCACATCCACTGTACTCATTGTCATTTTATTGTGAGTAACAATGATAAACTGGGAATTCTCGCTGAACTGGCGGATCATATTGGTAAACTTTCCCACGTTAGCATCATCCAATGGTGCATCTACCTCATCCAAAATACAAAAAGGTGCAGGCTTGATCAGATAGATGGCAAACAATAGTGCAGTCGCAGTAAGTGTTCTTTCACCTCCACTCAATTGAGAAAGGGATGCCGGACGTTTACCTTTGGGTTTAGCAATTACATCAATACCGGTTTCAGCAATATCATCTGGTTTTTCAAGAACCAGGTCGCACTGGTCATCCTCTGTAAATAATGTTTTAAATACTTTATGAAAATTCTCTCTGACCAAATGAAAGGTGTCAAGGAATTTCTGGTTAGCTGTTATTTCAACTTCTTCTATAGTCTTTAACAGGCTTTCTTTAGCACTTACAAGGTCATTTCTTTGTTCAACAATAAAGTCATACCGCTTCTTCATTTCTGTAAAGGCTTCAATGGCTGTTGGGTTAACGTCTCCTAAATTCTCCAGCCTTTTTTTCATTCTATCTACTTTCTCCTGCAACTCTTCCACCGGTACTACCCCTACCCTTTCTTCACCAAGTATGTCATCCAGGTTAATACGAAACTCAACATTTAACCTTTCTTTCATCCCGGCTAATTGCAGCTTCAATTCATTCAACTTATCCTTGATGGCCGCCAGCATATGTTCTACCTGTTCTTTATCTTTTACTTTATGACGGATCTCACTTTCTTTCTCACTTAACTGATTGCGGAAATTATAATAAGCCTGGTCTGCTTCGTTTAATTTCTTTTCTTCTTCTTCTTTGCTATGCATTATCTGCAGTAATCCATCCTCTATTTCTTTCAACAATAGTGCAGATTGTTCAATATTGTTAAGGGTTTCACTTAACTGTGCTGTATTGCTTTCAATCTGATTTTTTAATTCATTCAACTGATTGCCTTTGAATTCGAGCTCCTGTTTTAAGCCGCTTATTTTACTTTGCTGCTTCGTTACATTCAGGTTGAACTCGTTGTATTGGCGGGAAGTTTCATCGTAGTCCTTCTCTGTTATTTTAAATGCTTCGTCCGCTTCTGAAAGCCGGGCAGTATTCAACTGTAATTGTTCATTGAACTGTCCTAACTGGTTCCTGACTCCTTCTACTGAACTATGCGTTTGCTGCATTTGTATATTCAGTTCTTCCAGCCGTTGAAGGCTGTTGTTCTGCATAGAATGGAGATTCTCTAATTTATTATGCAACGAGAATACTTCATTGGTGAGTTGCTGAATTTCTTTTTCTGTATCACGAATGGTTGTTTCTCTAAGGTCTTCATTAAAAGCGATGACTTCATTATGTCTTGATTGAATATCTGATCGCAATAATTCAACAATAACTGACTGTGCATTAATTTCTTCCTGTAATTTTTCCAGGTTCTTTACCCGTCCTATCTTTTTCCCTTCAATCAAACCAACACTACCTCCGGTCAGGGAGTATTTTCCTTTTACATACTTACCATTTTTTTCAATTACTACAAAACCATTGCTGTTTTGTAAGGCATCTTCACTATCGGCAATAAAAACATTGCTCAAAAGATGCTCAGCTAATTTTTTATACTTTTCTTCTACTTCTACCACACTTAAAGCAGGAATAGCGCCTTGCAGAGAGGTATGATTTGCGCCGTGTAGAGACGCATGATGATGCATCTCTGCAAACGGTGCATCATTTAATTTATTCAATAAGAAAAAATTAGCTTTTCCTTTTTTATTCTCATCCAGTAAACGAACAGCCTGCAAACCTTCCTGCAGATCATTGACTACATAATAACTCAGGTAAGGCTCCAATACATTTTCCAATGCTGTCCGGTATTCTTCATTTACATATAATACATCTGAAAGAATCGGTGACTGATGATTCCAATTAATATTATTATGCAAGAACTTTACCGATTCAGGATAACCTTCCATTGAATCGATCATACTTTTCAACAGGTCATGTTCATTCTTTTTAGCATCCAGTTTCCTGTTTTCTTCTGCCAGATCATTTCTAAGACCATCCAGTAAAGCTTGTGTTTGTAATATCTGGTCTTTGGTATTTTCCTGGTGATGTTGTAATTGCTCAAGATCCACTTTCTTAATATCCAGTTCTTTTTCTTTCAGCATCCTGTCATTATCCAGATGGTGTCGTTGCTCTTCGCGCTGTTTCCGTTCATCTTCAATCTGACCAATAACTCTTTGTAAATTCTGAACGGATGTATCAGCTACAGCGACTTTTTTCTCTGCATCAAACTGACTTCTTTGTATCTGCTGGTATTCGCCGCGGAGTGTGTCCAGGTGACGGCGTTTTTCATCCAGGATATTTCTTTTCGCATCTACTTCCTGACGATGCTGTTCTAATTGTTCGCTTAATCCTGTCAATGCTTTTTCTTCATCTTCCACTTGCATGGAGGTGAAGCCAATGCTTTCATCAATTCCTTTAAGTTGTCCTGCTGCTTTTTGTAAAAAATCTTTCAGGCTGCTTTCTTTTTCTTTCAGGTGTTCAAGACGTTGGGCGGACAAATTTTTATCATTCTCTTTACTACG
>JANMLJ010000073.1:0-2338 GCA_031372465.1 Chitinophagaceae bacterium
CCTTCTCCTTCGTAGAATGCTGTTCCAATAGAATCTGCCAGCCTGTGTTTATCATCCTCATCAAATATTTTTACTACAATTCGATCAACCAGGATATGTGTAATTTTTTTGCTCTTTAACTCTTTATCACTCAACATTAGCAAAGTTTCAATCCTTTCGGGTTCTAAAGCCCCTCCTTGTGAGGGGTTGGGGGAGGCTACTCTCGAAAATCCCTTCTGCACCAATATATTCAACTCCTCTTTGATATCCCTGTTTTTATGCTGTTTAAAAGTGGCCAGAATAAATACCTTATCCCCCTGCTTTAATTTTGTAATAGCATCCAACACATCCGTTACATCATCTTTTTTAACTTCCTTTCCGGATACCGGAGAAATTGTTTTTCCGATCCTTGCAAATAGTAACCGGAGGTAATCATAGATTTCGGTCATGCTACCCACGGTACTACGGGGGGTTCTGGTAATTACTTTTTGTTCGATAGCAATGGCAGGGCATAGCCCTTTAATATAATCCACATCCGGCTTATTCATCCGGTTCAGGAACTGCCGTGCATAGGCACTCAGGCTTTCTGCATAGCGGCGCTGTCCTTCCGCATACAACGTATCAATTGTAAGCGAAGATTTGCCCGATCCTGATACGCCGGTGACTACTATCAGCTTATTCCGGGGGATTTCCACTGTTACATTCTTCAGGTTGTGCACACGGGCTCCTTTGATTAGTATGTTTTCTGCGGAAATTACGGTCTTCGATTTGGCGGGGTTTTTCCCTTTTATTGTCTTTTCCATTTTGTGATATGCAAATGTAAAGCCTTATTGGACATGGAGTAAGGATGGATTCTTAACATTTCATTAGTACCCTTTTTATCAATTTGTAATACAATAGTTTGGCATTTTCGTGAAATGTACTAATTTTAATTTACCATTAATCCAAAAAATGAAAAACTTAAAACTATTCCAGCCTATAGCACAAACTTCTACTTGAACTTTAAGACGAATTATTTTTCGCAACCAATATCCATTTATTAATGTGTTATGCCAATACCATAACACAGCAACCTAAAACTGTAGAAGTTATGAAAGCGTTATCAAAAAAGACCGATCATGAATTAATCCATCTGTTTACAGAAGGAAACGTAGATGCTTTGGAAATACTGGTACTTCGCCATAAGGATAAGCTGTATACGTCAATCCTGTTTCTTGTAAAAGATAAGTACCTGGCTGAAGACATCTTCCAGGATGCCTTTATCAGGATCATTGATACAATGCGTGGCGGACGTTATACCGAAGAAGGAAAATTTCTTCCCTGGGCTATGCGAATTGCACATAACCTGTGTGTAGATCATTTCCGCAAAGTAAAACGTACACCTATTATCAGGAATGGTGAAGACAAAGACATCTTTGATGTGTTGAATTTTTCTGAAGACAGTGCCGAAACTGTGATGATGAAAAGACAAAGTCATGACAGAGTCAGGGATATGTTACAAAGTTTACCAGAAGATCAGCGGGAAGTTATTATATTGCGTCATTATGCAGATATGAGTTTCAAGGAAATTGCTTCGCTAACTAATTGCAGTATTAACACAGCCTTGGGTCGTATGCGCTATGGATTGATTAATTTGCGTAAGCTAATGACACAAAAACAAATTGCCTTATAACCTCATTCCCTGCCCTTCTCCACTAAGTGGAGAAGAGAGAAGTTCTTGTCATTCTGTATCTCCACCCGGAGTAAATCCTATTCTGATTAAAAAGAATTAATGTTTGCTTGCCAAACCGGAAGGCTGGTACAGAATGACACCAAATTGAAAAAGCCCCTGATGTAAATCGGGGGCTTTTTTCGTTATGGAAATCCTATTCTTAAGACGTAATACTAATATGATAAATTAAACAGCCAATACATTTCAAGCAAAGAATACGCAAAGAAAAGGCGGCGCAAAGAATACATAAGACTAATTAATATTTCACGTTGATATTATTTTTACTTCACCCTTCAACTTCCCGTTTTAATCGAAAGTTTTTTCTCCTCTCCTTAAGGAGAGGTGGACGAGATTTTCCAGGAGAAAATAGTATTGAAGGGTGAGGTTATACCAATTGCCAAAAGTTTAAAAATTACAAACAATGGGATAACTTTTCATTGCAGACATTAAGCCATTACTTCTATTGGCGAATTAAACAATCCTTACTAATAAAAAAAATAAATTATTATTGCTGAATAGGCAATTGGTTATGCTTAAGAAAGATTGGGCTAAAGCCCATTCGGGTTCTAATATATTGCCACGGCCTTAAGGCCGTGGCAATTGAATGAAATCTCCAATCGGCTTTAGCCGAAATTCTTCTTCCTCGTT
>JANMLJ010000181.1:0-1991 GCA_031372465.1 Chitinophagaceae bacterium
ATTTTCGAAAGGTGCCAATAATCCCTGTGCAATTAAATAATCCTGCCGTACTCTTAATGATCCCAGTGATACTTGTCCTTTAATGATCTCACCTGTTCTCGGGTCGGTAACAGAAGCGCCATAACTCCACCCCCTGGTAGAACGATGTACCCAATTGATCATATTATATCACCCGACATCGCCTGAATAAAAAAGATCCAAATGCTGCTATGAGTGAACCAGTAAAACCCATTATTTATTATCTCGATAATGGAACACCGGAACCTATCCGCAGCGCATTGCTGGAAGGCGCCAGATGGTGGAACCAGGCTTTTGAAGCAGCCGGATACATCAATGCTTTCCAGGTAAAGGTTTTACCTGAAGATGCTGACCCTATGGATATCCGTTATAATATGATCAATTGGGTACATCGTTCTACCAGGGGGTGGAGTTATGGCGCTTCTGTTACCGACCCGAGAACAGGTGAGATCATCAAAGGCCAGGTATCACTGGGGTCATTAAGAGTAAGGCAGGATTATCTGATAGCACAGGGATTGCTGGCACCTTTCGAAAATAGTAACTCTCCTTTAGGGGATAGGGGCGGAATGCCCGCCGAAGATAAAATGTTGAAAATGGCATTGGCAAGATTAAGCCAGTTGGCCGCACATGAAGTGGGACATACACTGGGTCTTCAACACAACTATATTGCCAGTACAGACAACCGGGCCAGTGTGATGGACTATCCTCATCCGCTGGTAAAACTAAATAATGCGGGAGAGATTGATCTGTCTGACGCCTATGATGATAAAATAGGAGCCTGGGATAAAATATCCATCACCTGGGGCTACAGCGATTTTGCAAAGGGCACTAACGAAACGACAGTGCTGAATAAAATATTGAATGATGCCCAGCAAAAAGGGTTGGAGTATTTAACTGATCAGGACGCAAGACCTGCCGGAGCATTGCATCCACGAACACATCTTTGGGATAATGGAAAAAATGTTGTAGACGGATTAAAAGAGGTAATGAAAGTGAGGGAAAAAGCCTTGCAGCAGTTTGGCGAAAAAAATATACGACCCGGTATGCCAATGGCGATGTTGGAAGATGTACTGGTACCGGTTTATTTTTATCATCGTTACCAGATAGAAGCTGCGGCGAAAGTGGTAGGAGGAATGTCTTATACCTATACTTTACGAGGCGATGGAAGAACAGCAACAGAAGCAGTAAGCAAAGCCGAACAGCAAAAAGCATTGAATGCAGTGATTGATTGCTTTGATCCGAAAATATTATTGATACCCGATAAAATTGCAAAGCTGATCCCACCAAGACCATCAGGATATAATTTTTCCCGTGAATTGTTTAAAAAAAGAACAGGACTTGCATTTGATGTGCTGTCACCTGCAGAAACAGCCGCTGATCTTCCTTTCTCCTTTTTATTCAATACAGAAAGACTTAATCGAATGGCCCAGTATGAAGCAGTAAACGGAGGTTTAGGCATTAAAGAAATGATCAATACATTACTAGGCAAAACATGGAATGATACAAGAAGAACAGGCATGGAAAGATTGATACAGTTGCAGACTGAACAGGTATTGCTGACATACCTGTTATCTGCAAGTGTAAATGACAATAATTCCTTTGCGGTGAAATCAATCCTTAAAAAAACTTTGGCAGATTTAAAAATATTCATTGAAACACAAAACAAAACTGCAACAGATGATACCTATAAAGGGCATTTGATCCTGGCATTGGAAAGAATGAAAGAGCCCGAAAAAGCCAAACCAACGATACATAAAGAAATCCCTCCGGGTGCACCGATAGGGTGTGATTGGGAGGAATAAAATAACTGCTTAGCTTACTGAATGGGTGCCATCACAAAAAGGCGGTGTTTTAGTGCGCTTGCATTGACAAAACCATACCACTTGTGCCTTATCAAAACTTACTTTCACACTTCTGAATGGCATTCCTTCGATATTTTTATGTGCACTGTCGCAGAAAGGTTCTTTTTCACT
>JANMLJ010000193.1:0-13228 GCA_031372465.1 Chitinophagaceae bacterium
GTGGTGGTGGAAATTACCAACGACTGTTTGTTAATCTTGGCACGAAGGATGGTTTCTATAAAGCAAGTTTTTTACAATTTATTCTGGACATGAGTGATTTAAAGAAAGAAGTGTTGGGTCGTATAGATATGAAGGAAATGACAAGCTGGATTGAAATAGAGCCATCTGCTGGCAAAAAGATGATAAAAGCCATTGATGGAAAAAATTACCGTGGTCGTAAAATAAGGATGAACGATGCAGAAAGCGGGGGTAGTAGAAAATAATTCTAAATAGTTGTTGGATTTAACAAAAGGGACAACTACATTTGTTACATGACAAACGCGAAAGCATACTTTAGTTTCTGTTTTTATTATTTCTTTTTTAGAAAGAAGCCGGGAATGCTTTTGTTGAGTACAAATTAATAACAACTAAAAATCAACATAAAGAATCCCGGCCAGGTTGGCCGGGATTTTTGTTTAACGACCTCCCTAAATCCCTCCGCAGGAGGGACTTTAGAGTCTGATATTGAATAAAGTCTTTAATGTTTATCAATTTCACAAAATGGAAAGTAAAAATAAAAAAATAGGGCCGTTGAAAAACGAGGCAGGAGCGGATGCTAAATCCCCCTTGCGGGGGGTGGGGGGGCTGGCTGTATCCATACAAGGTTTTGAAGGCAGCTTTCATCAGGTGGCCGCTCAGCTATTTTTTGGAAAAGATGTAGAAGTTATTACCTGCCATACTTTTAAAGAAGTTATCAAAGTTGCCAGTAATAAAAAAGAAAGTGATGGAGGCATTATGGCCATCGAAAATTCCATTGCAGGAAGTATTTTGCCCAACTATAACCTGTTGCAGAAAAGTAATCTCAAAATCACCGGCGAAATTTATTTACAGATAAGACAAAACCTGCTGGTGAACCCCGGTGTGAAACTGGAAGATATAAGGGAAGTACATTCTCACACGATGGCATTGCAGCAGTGTTATGATTTTCTGGATAAACATACATGGAAATTGGTAGAAACAGATGACACTGCATTAAGTGCAAAATATATTCATCAGCATAAGAGTAAGCATACAGCGGCCATTGCCAGTAAGCTGGCGGCTGAATTATATCAGTTGAAAATGATTACACCGAATATTCATACGTTGAAAAATAATTACACACGTTTTCTTGTGTTGCAAAGAGAAGAGGACTCCAGACCTATTCCTGATGCTGATAAAGCCTCCGTCAATTTTCATACAGATCATTCAAAAGGGAGTCTGGCAAAAGTGCTTACAAAAATTTCTGAAGGAGGAATCAACCTGAGTAAGCTGCAAAGTTTCCCGATTCCAGGGAGTGATTTTAAATACAGCTTTCATGTAGATATGGAGTTTGATTCGGTTCAGCAATTTAATAAAGTAATAGAATCAATAAGGCCACTGACAGCAGCAATAAAAATATACGGAGTATATAAAAGGGGAATATGGAAGTAATGGCCTCCCCTGAACTTCGTTCGTAATCTTTGTTTCACTCGATTACCTCCGAAGAGGGGCTTTAGAACCCGATAGGAACATTAGTATTAATAGCCCAGCTGGGCTGAATGTCAGTAGCCCCGAGTGAAACCCGTGGATTAAATAAAATAAATGTATTATTACCCCGAAGGTTCAATATGAATAGCATCCGGTGAAACCGGATGCAAGAAAAAAGATAACATGAAAACAAGTAAACGATTAGAAGGTATCGGCGAATATTATTTCTCTCAGAAATTGAGGGAAATAGAAGCACTTAATAATGCGGGTAAACAAATAATAAATCTGGGTATTGGCAGTCCTGATTTACCACCACACCCCGATGTAATTAAAACATTGCAGAATGAAAGTGCAAAACCAACTGTTCATGCTTACCAGGGATATAAAGGCTCACCAATTTTACGGAAAGCTATTGCGGATTGGTATATGAAATGGTACCAGGTTGAATTAAATGCCGAAACAGAAATATTGCCACTGATAGGAAGTAAAGAAGGTATACTGCATATTTGCATGACTTATCTGAATAAAGGAGATGAAGTGCTGGTGCCTAATCCAGGTTATCCTACCTATACAAGTGCGGTAAAACTGGCTGGTGGAAAATGTGTAGATTATAAGTTGTTGGAAAAAAACAACTATGAACCCGATTTTAAAAAATTGGAGAAAAAAGGATTGGGGAATGTGAGAATGATGTTTATTAATTATCCGCACATGCCAACCGGGCAGTTGCCAACAAAAGAGTTGTTTGAAAAAATTGTAGCCTTTGGAAAAAAGCATAATATTCTCCTCATTCATGATAATCCATACTCATTTATTTTAAATGATATGCCATTGAGTATGCTTGCGGTGGATGGCGCAAAAGACGTTGCTATCGAATTGAATTCATTAAGTAAAAGTCATAATATGGCTGGGTGGCGGGTTGGAATGCTTTGTGGTGCCAAAGAAAGAATAGAAGAAGTACTGCGTTTCAAGAGTAATATGGATAGTGGAATGTTCTTGCCGGTACAACTTGCTGCATGCAGGGCATTATCGCTTGGAAAAGAATGGCATGATGAAGTGAATGCCATTTACCAAAAAAGAAGAGGGAAGGCATTTGATCTATTGCATTTACTTGATTGTACATTTTCAAAAGAACAGGCAGGTATGTTTGTCTGGGCATCTATTCCTCCAAACTATAAAGATGGGTATGTGTTGAGCGATGAAGTATTATATAAGTCAAACGTTTTTATTACTCCCGGGGGTATTTTTGGAACTGCCGGCGAAAAATATATAAGAGTAAGTTTGTGCAGTACGGAAGAAAAATTTGTAGAAGCAATCCGTAGAATTAAAGAGATGGCTGATTAATAGCCCCGGTCTTCAGTCCGGGGAAAAAGGAACAAAGGTTTATTAATGGGCTTTAGCCCAACGTAAAAAGCGGGAATATGGAAAGAAAAAAAATTGCAATAGTTGGTGTTGGTTTAATCGGCGGTTCATTAGCCATCCAGTTGCATGAAAAGAAATTATCAGCAAAACTGATTGGAGTAGATGCCAATGCGGATCATGCGCAGCAAGCCGTGGAGTTAGAATTGGTAGATGAGGTGATGAGCCTTCAAGATGCTATTGCTGCGTCAGAAGTTATCATACTGGCAATACCGGTTGATAAGTTAATTAGCCTCTTGCCGTCTATCATGGATAAAGTAGACGATCAAATTGTAATTGACCTTGGTTCAACAAAAAGCCAATCAATCGAAGCAATAAAGAATCATCCAAAAAGAGGACGATATGTAGCTACCCATCCCATGTGGGGTACCGAGTACAGCGGACCACAGGCAGCAGTTAAAGGTGCATTTGAAAATAAAGCGGTGATAATTTGTAACGCAGAAGATAGTGATGCCGATGCACTGGAATGGGTAAAAGGAATGTATAAGAAAATAGGAATGCACCTGCTTGAAATGGAAGCCAAAGCGCATGATCTGCATGCAGCCTATGTTAGTCATATTTCACATATCACTTCTTTTGCTCTTGCTAATACGGTATTGCAGAAAGAAAAAGAAGAGAATACCATTTTTGAATTAGCGTCTGCGGGTTTTGAAAGTACAGTGCGACTGGCAAAAAGTAATCCGGCAATGTGGGTCCCGATATTTATGCAGAATAAAGAAAATGTACTGGATGTATTGAAAGAGCATATTGCTCAGCTATCCAGATTTAAAGAAAGTATAGAAAAAGATGATGAGGAATACCTGATGCGGTTGATTGAAAATGCAAATAAAATCAGGAGGATAATAAAATAGTGGCCTCCTGGCAAAGCAGCATTAAGGGTTGCCCACAATTACCGGAGAATAATACTAACGTACAAAACTGTAACGAAACGATAATGACCAAAGAAATGAATAAAAAAAACATCAATAAAATAAACAGCTTCTATTTTCCTCTTTAAGGATTAGGGGCATTAAATTTGTAATATGCAAGCAACAGAACAAGCAACCAACAATACCGTACAAACAATCTGGCAAAAAAAACCACTTATAATCAGCGGTCCATGCAGTGCGGAAACCGAAGAACAAGTTATTGAAACTGCTCAGCGTTTGGCAGCTACCGGAAGAGTAGATATGTTAAGGGCCGGTATATGGAAACCAAGAACTAAACCCGGTATGTTTGAAGGCGTTGGTGCCAAAGGATTACCCTGGTTGCAACTGGCAAAAAAAATGACAGGCCTTCCAACAACAGTGGAAGTTGCAACCGGTAAGCAGGTACAGGATGCACTTACTTTTGATGTGGATGTATTATGGATCGGCGCCAGAACAACTGTCAATCCATTTAGTGTGCAGGAAATAGCCGATGCATTGAGAGGTGTGGATGTACCGGTATTGATAAAAAACCCCATCAACCCGGATCTGGAATTATGGGCGGGCGCTGTGGAAAGAATTGCCCGTGCAGGTATCAAACAAATCGGTTTGATACATCGTGGTTTTTCTTCTTATGGAAATACGGAGTATCGCAATGCACCCATGTGGCACCTGGCTATTGAAATGAAATTGAAACATCCTAAGATGCCGATCATTAACGATCCATCACATATTTGTGGTCGCCGGGATATTTTGCTGGATGTAATGCAAAAAGCTATTGACCTTGATTATGATGGATTGATGATTGAAAGCCATATAGACCCTGATAAAGCCTGGAGTGATGCAAAACAACAGGTAACACCGGAACGATTAAAAGAAATGCTTGACACCATCATCTGGAGAAAAGAAGATATCAGTTCTGAAGAATATCATGCAGCTTTGGAAAAATTGCGCCAGCAGATAAATCAACTGGATGATGAATTGATGCAAATACTCGGACAACGGATGAAAGCAGCTGAACAAATAGGTATTTATAAAAGGGCTAATAATATCACCATTTTACAGACAAATCGCTGGAATGAGATTATTGAGAGAGCTACTACAAAAGGGGATAAACTGGGATTGAGTAAGGAATTTATCACCAAGTATTTTGACGCCGTACACATGGAGAGTATAAATCATCAGAAAAAAATTATGGATAGTTGAATCCCCGTCAGCGGTTACAAACCCTGACGGCGGATGCAGAAATAAAAAATAATGAATAAAATAACTTACAAATTCTCCAATTCTTCCACGGATTATTACCTGGCTTATGTAATCAGTCATCTCAAAAAGATAACTGACCCGGGGGCAACCATAATTATTACAGATGAAAATGTTTTCAATGCACATACCAAACGGTTTAAAGGCTGGAATACTATTGTTTTAAAACCCGGTGAAGAGTTTAAAGTGCAGGCAACCGTTGATGCCGTGATTGAAAAATTAATTGACATGGAAGCCGACCGTAAAACAACATTGGTTGGCGTAGGTGGAGGAGTAATTACAGATATCACCGGTTATGTAGCTGCTGTTTATATGCGTGGATTAAAGTTTGGCTTTGTGCCAACGTCTATTTTAGCGTTAGTAGATGCATCGATTGGAGGAAAGAACGGAATTGATGTCGGATTATATAAAAATATGGTGGGTACTATCCGGCAGCCGGCTTTTATTCTTCACGATATGGTTTTCCTGAATTCATTACCTGAGATTGAATGGGAAAATGGCTTTGCAGAAATTATCAAACATGCTTGTATAAAAGATACCGCCATGTTTTCAGAACTTGAAAAAAATACTATAAAGGCATACCAGGGGAGGCAAAAAAAAATCTGTGAATTGATTCAGCGAAATGCAATTATTAAAAGCAGCGTGGTAAAGAAAGATGAATTTGAAAAAGGGGAGAGAAGGTTGTTGAATTTCGGGCATACACTGGGCCATGCACTGGAAACGCAATATGAATTATTTCATGGGCAGGCCATTTCCATAGGAATGACATATGCTTGTCATATTTCCGAACAACTAACAGGATTCAGACAAACGGAAAAAGTAGTAAGCCTGTTAGAAAAATATAATTTGCCAACCTACGCGTCTTTTAACAAACAGAAAGTATTTAACATACTGAAGATGGATAAGAAACGTGAAAAGAAGGAAATGAATTATGTTTTACTTGAACGAATCGGTAAAGGAGTTGTAAAATCAATTTCATTAAAGCAATTAGAAAAAATTATTCAGGATTTATAAAGGGAGCACTGATAATCATGATTTTATGGTTTATTATGATATTATCCGCGCAATCCTGACAATCATAAAAATCTGCGTTCCAGTATATGAAGGTTACCATACATCCATCTAAATTAAAGGGAGTCATCCAGGCTCCCGCTTCCAAAAGCTCCATGCAAAGAGCTTTGGCTGCTGCTTTGATAACAAAAGGAAAGACTATTTTGAATAACCCTGGTCATAGTAATGATGATAAAGCAGCCTTGAAAGTAATTGAAGCCATGGGAGCTGTCATTAGTAAAATCGATAACCAGTTAATAATAGAAAGTAACGGTATTAATCCGTTAATGAATGAAGTCAACTTTGGTGAAAGCGGTTTAGGTATCAGGATGTTTGCACCAATCATTGCTTTAAGCGATAAGGAAATAATCCTTACTGGTGAAGGAAGTTTATTAGAAAGGCCAATGGATTTTTTTGACGAAATACTTCCTCAGCTGAATGTAAAAATAAAAAGCAATAGTGGTAAGCTGCCCCTGGTTATTCAAGGCCCATTGCATCCGGTGAACATCCTAGTTGATGGTTCGTTAAGTTCTCAATTTCTTACCGGCATGCTGATGGCTTATGGGGCCTCCCCCGAACTTCGTTCCCAACCTTCACAAAGCTCGGTTGCCTCCGCAGGAGGGGCTTTAGACTCCGATAGTTATAGAGTTTCTATAAAGGTTCGTAATCTCAAAAGCAAACCATATATCGACCTCACATTGGATGTAATGAAACAGTTTGGATTAAGAGTGCCTGAAAATAGAAATTATGAGGAATTTATTTTCCATAGTGAACCAACCCGAAACCCAACACCCGAAACTCATCACTACACAGTAGAAAGTGACTGGAGTGGAGGGGCATTTCTTCTGGTTGCCGGTGTTATTGCCGGACCGATTACTGTAAGAGGATTAGATTTAACGTCCACCCAGGCAGACAAGGCGATCATTGATGCGTTAATGGCAGCCAATGCAGGAATAGCTATGGATGCAAAAGGTATTCAATTACATCCGGGTGAAATGGACGCTTTTTATTTTGATGCAACAGACTGTCCTGATTTGTTTCCACCTTTAGTTGTATTGGCTGCTTATTGCAAAGGCAAAACAACTATTAAAGGAGTGAACCGGTTAATACATAAAGAAAGCAACAGGGCATTAACCCTGCAGGATGAATTTGATAAGATGGGTGTAACGATTGATATTGCGGGTGATGATATGGTGATACATGGAGGTGGCATTGTAAAAGGTGCTGATGTGCATTCCCATCATGACCACCGGATTGCCATGGCCTGTTCTATTGCCGGACTAAAAGCTGATAGTGAAATGGTAATTGAAGAAGCAGAGGCAGTAAAAAAATCATATCCCGGTTTTTGGGATGATTTGAAAACCCTGGGAGCATCAGTATCTTTACCTAATAACCCGATTAACTATTTAACTAATTAACTTGAACTCATTTGGCCACCTTTTCCGTATTTCCATCTTTGGAGAATCACATGGTGAATGTGTTGGGATAACTATAGATGGTTGCCCTGCTGGTTTATCCTTATCACCGGAAGATTTATTGCCAGACCTTGAAAGAAGGAAAGGAGGAAAGCAGAAAGGAACGACACCGAGACAAGAAGAAGATTTTCCCATTTTTAAAAGTGGTGTTTTCAATGGCAAAACAACTGGGTTCCCTATTACCATTTTATTTGATAATAAAAATACCCGCAGCGAAGATTATAACAAGCAAAGAAATATTCCCCGGCCCGGCCATGCAGATTGGGTAGCTCACCAGAAGTTTGGGGGCAATGAAGATTACAGGGGTGGCGGGCATTTCAGTGCCAGGTTAACAGCAGGAATTGTTGCAGCAGGTGCTATTGCAAAAAAAATAATGCCCTCTGTAAAGATTGAAGCACTAATAACAGAAATCGCCGGTGAAGCTGATACTGAAAAGGGTTTGCAAAAAGCCATTGATGCAAAAGATTCAGTTGGTGGAATAATTGAATGCCGGGTGAATGGATTACCCATTGGCCTGGGCGAACCATATTTTAATTCAGTTGAATCATCATTGGCATATATTGTTTTTGCTATTCCAGCTGTCAGGGGTATTGAATTTGGTACCGGATTCGCAGCTGCAAAAATGTTTGGCAGTCAGCACAATGATGCCATTGAAAATATGGAGGGTAAAACAATCACCAATCATGCCGGAGGCGTAGTGGGCGGTATTACTAATGGAAATGAATTAGTTTTCCGGTTAGCTATAAAACCTACTTCCTCTACACCGAAAGAACAAAATAGTCTCAATTGGGATACACAACAAATGGAAAATTTTTCCATCCGGGGTCGTCATGATTTATGCGTAGCGCTACGTGCCCCCGTTATAGTGGAAGCAGCAACTGCAATAGTGCTTGCCGATTTTATGTTGCTGGAACAACGAATTAAACGAATAAGCTGATGCCTGTAATTTATCATGTAACCACCATAGCTGCCTGGAAAGAAGCGGAAAAAAAAGGTATGTATGAAAATCTTTCTTTGATAGCCGAAGGATTTATTCATTGCTCACAAGCGCACCAGGTGGAAGGTGTTTTGGACAGGTATTTTGCAGGACAAACTGATTTGATAAAACTGGTGATAGATACCGATAAACTTACCAGCAAATTTGTTTTTGATTGGTCTCCTTCTACAGCGGATACATTTCCACATGTGTATGGCCCTATTAACACAGATGCAATAATTGATACGATAATTTTATAGGTCTTTATTCATCTTTTTGAAATCAATATCAAGTATTTCAAACTTTGCTCCATCCGCAAAAGAATAATGCCACCATTCGTCATTGTATGCGTTGAACCCATACTTTGCCATTGTTGTTTTTAATAGCTGCCTGTTTTGTAAAATCTCTTCAGACAAATGTGTAAATGTATGATGTGCTGAGTCTGAAAAATTATCAAACCCGGTTCCCATTTCTAACGCCTTTCCTGATTGAAGGTTAACAATTGTCAGGTCAACTGCAATGCCCCTGTTATGACCACTCCCTTTTGAAGGATTAGCTACATAACGTTCATCTTTTACTAATTCCCAGAATTTCACAGTAACAGCATAAGGACGGTACGCATCAAAAATTTTTAACCCATAGCCTTTTTCATTCAATTCCCGCTGAACTTTTTGTAAAGCTTTTACAGCTGGTACCCGTAAAAAGGTGGTGTTTGTTCCCGCAGGATACATCAATCTGTTCATAAAATTATTAATGGTAGCATAGCGAAGCTCATATTGTATTCCTGGGATCATGGTTTTCAACTCTACCATTCTTTTTGTGGAGTCATCTTTTACTTGTTTTTTATAATCCTCCCATTTATCTGTAATTGGCAGACGGGTATATTCAATTTGCTGTGCGGCAGTATGAAGCAGAAAAAATGTTGAAAAAAACAGGATTGTATGCTGTTTAATATTGAAACGATTGATTAATTTGTTAGTCATATCTGGTCATCATTATGCAGGTAAATTAATCTAAAAACCAGATATGTTATCACTAACCACCAAACCAATTATGGGTAAATTCAGTTTCAGGTATTCTTACGTAATAAGTATGGTCGCTTATTTGTTTCTGTTTGTATCCTGTACTAATAAGAAAAGAAAAACAGATAATATTGCCAGAACACCACAGGAATTACAGCAGAAATCCATTGATCTTATTCAACAGTTTACAGAAAAAGCAATCAATCAAAACGGTCAGCTTACTGATTCATCGTTAGTATTGACCCAGCCCCGCCTGACAAAATTATTCTATGAAAAGGCGGCTTTTGCGCCTTTATGGTGTAAAAAGGAAGAATGGTTACCTGGAGGTGATTCCCTTTTTTATTTTATCAAATCATCACTGTTGTTTGGATTATTTCCGGAAGATTATCATTTAACCCAATTGATAAATATCCGGCAAAAATTTTTTGCAGATAGTTTTAAAAAAGGAGATAGAAATGACGCTGCCCTTTGGTCACAGGCTGATATATTGATGACGGATGGGTTTGTACAAATAATAAAGGATATAAAACTTGGCCGTTTGCCACAGGATAGTATTACGCTTAGGAAAGATTCTGTATTAAGTGATGAATTTTACCAGCATCAATTTGAGGTATTACAACAAGCAGGGTTGGCTACAATGATTCAATCGCTGGAACCGGGTCATTGGGGATATCAATTATTAAAAGCAGGAATAAGAAGATTTCTTGACAGTGCGGATAATAAACAGTTTAGTATGGTTCCCTATCCTGAAAAGAATTTAGAGAAATTCAATCTGGCAATAACAAGAAGGCTATTTGAAGAGGGGTTCATTGCCAGTGATAGCATTATAGCAGATTCTTCAAAACTTGCTGATGCGATTAAAAAATTCCAAAAGAAAAAAGGATTAGCTATTGATGGAAGAGCGGGAGAAGGTACAGTAAGGATGATGAATGTTAATGACCGAGAAAAATTTACACGAATTGCAATCAGTTTGGATAAGTATAAAATGCTGCCTGAAACAATGCCTTCCAGATATATCTGGGTGAACACTTCCGCTAATTTTCTTGAAGTGATAGAAAAAAATGAAATTAAATTTCAATCAAAAGTTATATCTGGTAAAGCCAAAACAAGGACACCGGTTCTTACCAGCAATATTACAGAACTGATAACCTATCCTCAATGGGTGCCACCACCCAGTATTGTGGTAAAAGAAATATTGCCGGCTGTTAAAAAAAATCCAGGTTACCTGGCGCGAAAAGGATTCAGCCTCGTAGATTCAAAAGGCAATGAAGTTGATCCTTATTCTGTAGACTGGTCTAAATACAGTAAGGGTATACCTTACAGGGTTGTACAAGGAAGCGGTGATGCTAATGCGCTTGGCATCATTAAATTTGTTTTTAGCAATAAATATTCAGTTTATTTACATGACACCAATCAACGGTATTTGTTTGCTAATGCTATGCGTTCGTTAAGTCATGGATGTGTAAGGGTGCAGGAATGGGAGAAACTGGCAGAGTATATTCTTCGAAATGACAGCCCGAATACTAACATCAGTGGATCTGCAAAGATTGATTCGTTGGAGACATGGCTTCAAAAAAAACAAAAAAGGAATATTCCGATCAGTAATAAGATACCCGTTTTTATCCGTTATATCACTTGCGAAAATGTAAACGGAATTATCGTTTTTTATGATGATGTTTACGCAGAAGACAGGCTTTTAGGCGAAAAATATTTTGCCTTAAAAAGGTAATGGCTATCTGTTTATTGCATGATTGGAACCTGTTATAAGCCATTTTTGTAACGCAATTCTTTGCAAAGTGGTGAATAACAGGTAAATAATTTATTTCAGGATATTAAACATACCTGTTATTTTTGTTCAGTTTTAAACCAAACTATCTCGTTATGAAGAAGATATTATCAGCAATTTTTGCATTGTACCTTATTCTCCCTTCTTTACATGCCCAGAAAGGTGCATATATACGGGAACCTTCAATAGGTGTTAGTTTCTTCCTGAACGATTTCGTAACACCAGATAGAATAAGATCAACTTCTTTAAGCCAGGTATTGGCAGATAAAAAATTTGCCAGAACTGGTCAAATGTCTCCCGGGTTGGCGGTTACTTATTTTCAAGGGTTATCAAATCAGGTAGATTTTGCAGGAAGCATTGGTGGATCTTTTTTAAATTATCCAATGCCGGGTAAGTCTTTTGCCAGTGATAATTTAATGCTTGAAGTAAATGCCCAGGTGAATCTTAAAATGACTTCTGAAAAATATTGGATCCAACCATATATCATTGCAGGTATTTCCGGTCATAAGTATCGTTCCTATTATGGTGCTACTATGCCATTAGGCCTTGGAATGAAAGTCAACTTTTTTGATGAAGCTCATTTATTCGTTACTTCTACCTATCGGGTTCCTGTATCCATTGAAACGGCTAGTTATCAGTTCCAGCATAGCATTGGAATAGCTGGTTCACTAGGAAAAAAAAAATTGAAAAACTAGTTCCACTTCCTCCACTTCCACCACCGCAATCTCTTCCCCCGGTTGATACGGATGGGGATGGCGTTATTGATAAGAATGATAAATGTCCATCTGTAAAAGGCGTTGCCAGATATGGCGGTTGCCCCATACCTGATACAGACAAGGATGGTATTAATGATGAAGAAGATAAATGTCCATCTGTTCCCGGTTTAGCCCGTTTTGAGGGATGTCCACCTTCTGATTCTGATAAAGATGGTATCAATGATGAACAAGATAATTGCCCGACAGTTTTTGGTGTAGCCCGTTACAAGGGTTGTCCTATACCGGATACGGATGGGGATGGTGTAAATGATGAAGATGATAAGTGTGTTACAATTCCAGGAACAGTAGAGAATTTTGGTTGTCCGGTAATTCCTGAGGAAATAAAAAAGAAAGTAAATACTGCTGCAAAAAATATTCTTTTTATTTCGGGGAGTGCCAAATTACAGGCATCATCCAACAAAGGATTAAATGAAGTGGTTCAGATAATGAAAGCCAACCCGGCAATGAGTCTTGTTATAGATGGTCATACAGATAACGTTGGGAGTGATATTATGAACCAGACTTTGAGTGAAAATCGTGCTGCTGCTGTTAAGAATTTCCTGGTAAGTAAAGGAGTTGATGAAAGCCGGATTTCATCCTATGGTCATGGAGAAACAATGCCCATTGAAGATAATAAAACAGGTATTGGACGTCAGCAGAACAGACGTTCTGAAATGACCTTGAGTTATTATAGATAAACAGAGATATTGAAAAATAATTTCAATGCATGAATAGTGGCGAATGTCCCGGCTTTAAAACCGGGACATTTTAATTTTACTACTTATCTCAATTAAAGCTTTTTAAAGTGACGGTTTGCTGGCTTAACGATAAGTAAACCACTTACAGATTATCTTTTATCCACAACACTTGTTAAGAATCAGGTAGGTCATTATTTTCCCCCTAATTCCCTTACCTTTGCGCCTCGAAAACCGGAAGATTTTTTAATTGTATATAAACATCTGAAAATTAAGCAGTCATGGCAGATTTAAAATTTCAAAGAAACTTTGGTATTGCCGCACATATTGATGCCGGCAAAACCACTACTACAGAACGTATTCTCCGTTACACGGGGATGATTCATCGCATTGGTGAAGT
>JANMLJ010000228.1:0-4358 GCA_031372465.1 Chitinophagaceae bacterium
TATTTATGGCAATCAGGAAGCCCATTAAGATAATACGTTATGAAAAATGGCAGGTACTCAAAGGACATATATCCGGAGGACCGGTAAAGTATAAATATGCCGTTTCAAATCACGGCAGATTAATAAAATTTCTTAAACAAATCCCTGATGGATCTTTATTAAATCTAAGCCGTCAGCAGGGCTTTCCGATATGGAGAAAACGTATGAACGGAGATTATTTTGCTGTTCTGTTACATCGTTTAGTGGCAAAATATTTTTTACCTAAACCGTTATCAAAACAAAAATTTATTATCCATCTTGATTACAACAAAGAAAATAATTATTATAAAAATCTTCAGTGGGCTATGCAGGAAGAAGTAACTACTCATGCTAAGAAAAATCCGGCAGTCATCAAAGCAAAAAAACTGATGAGAAACAATCTGGGTTCGGGATACAATACAAAACTTTCTGAAGCCAATGTAAAGCAGATAAAAAAATTTTTGGCAAAAGGAAAAACACTGAAAGAACTGGCTGTTAAATATAAGGTCAGTGATATGCAAATACACCGGATTAAAACCGGTGAAAACTGGGGACATATAAAATAAAAAAAAATGAAAACGATCCTGCTGTGTTTTTTTATCAGCTTTACGCTGTTGCTACAGGCACAAACAGAAACGGCCATCCGGAATCATTACAACGACATTAATAAAAAAATTGCTGAATCAATCGAGCAGGGCTTTGAAGGACCTTTGTACAACAATCAATGGGTTGCTAATAAAAATGGAAAAAGCTGGCCGGCTGTAGGTCTTTATACTGAAACAACAGATTTCTGGTATGATGATGACCCCAACCACCTTCCGGCAAAAGAACGTAATCCTAAAAATGTATTAATGAAAGTAACTATTTCCAGGAAGTCATCTCATTTGATGATCAATGAAGAATATTTATTTAAAGACGGAAAATTGCTTTTCTATTACAGTCATGAAGGAGAAGAAGGAAATGAATGGGAAACAAGAGTTTACTTCAATAATAAAGGTGTAATGTTCAAAAGCAGTGTAAAGGCAAATGGTAAAGAGTTAACAGCCAAAGATTTTTTGACTGAAGATTACAAAGATTTTAAACCGAATGCTGCAACAACCATGGCAAATGGGAAAAAGTACCAGGATCTTTTTGTAAAAAGTATGTTGTAAAATAGTATTTATTAGATCGACTGTTTTTTGAACAAATAATGCAAACAAGTGTTAGTTTTTGTAATTTTACCTCCCAATCACAATTAGTGAAGGGTGCCCGGATCTACCTAAAAAAAATAATATGCCAGTTCAGGTTTTTGAGCAACTATTCCAGGATAAAATTGACAAAGAAGTCAAAATAGAACCTAAAGACTGGATGCCGGATGCCTACCGCAAAACTAATATCCGTCAGATCAGCCAGCATGCGCACAGCGAAATTGTTGGTATGTTGCCAGAGGGCAACTGGATCTCCAGAGCGCCTTCGCTAAAAAGAAAAGCCATCCTCCTTGCCAAAGTGCAGGATGAAGCCGGTCATGGCTTGTATTTATACTCTTCCGCGGAAACATTGGGCACCAGCCGGGAAGAAATGATCAATGATCTGCACAGCGGTAAAGCCAAATACTCTTCTATTTTTAATTATCCTTCACTCACCTGGGCCGATATGGGTGCGATAGGATGGTTAGTTGACGGAGCAGCCATCTTAAACCAGGTAATGCTTTGCAGAACTTCTTATGGTCCCTATGCCAGGGCGATGGTACGGATCTGTAAAGAAGAAAGTTTTCATCAACGGCAGGGATTTGAATCACTATTAGTATTAAGTCGCGGCAGTGATGAACAAAAAGCGATGTGCCAGGATGCGATCAACAGATGGTGGTGGCCATCGCTGATGATGTTTGGTCCCAAAGACAGTGAGAGTACCAATAGCGATCAGAGTATGAAATGGAAAATAAAAAGAAAAACGAATGATGAATTAAGGCAGCAATTTGTAGATATGATTGCTGAACAAATTAAAGTGCTTGGGATGAAACTTCCGGATGATCAATTAAAATGGAATGAAGAAAAGAGACACTATGATTTTGGACAGATCGATTGGAATGAATTCTGGAATGTGGTAAAAGGAAATGGGCCCTGTAATAAACAACGGTTGGATGCCAGGCGCAAAGCACATGAAAATGGGCAATGGGTCAGAGAAGCAGCAATGGCCTATGTACAAAAACAAAAACAGGCTAAAACAAAAGCAGCTTAATGAAAAAAATATATTTGCTTCCGTTTATACTTTTTTTTCTTTTGAGTTGTACCAATGCAAAAAAAGAAATAGTTGAAAGTAAAGAAACAAAAGTGATGTTACGGGCGGATACGATAAATGTTGTAAAGCTTACAGATACATTAGTGATATATGAAAGTACCTGCCGGGGATGTGCTTATGAATCGTCAACTGCTTTTGCAGTAAAAGACAGTCTTGATATGGTAAAATTATTGACCGTTGAAACAGTGGATAATAGTTCCCCGGACATGGCTGGTGGTAGCATAAGTAAGAATTTAATATTGGTACCGGTAAAGGCAGGCTCAACTATTGTAAAGATGTATAAATTCTGGAAAGGAGTTCCGTCTTCGATAAATGATTCATTACCGTTCACATCCTATAAAATTGAAATACGAAACTGAAAAACAATGAATAATTTTTTTATTAAAAAATTCTACTACGGAGATATTCCGGAAGACAAAGGAAGTACAGCAATAGAAGAATCTGAGAACCCCCTAGCGGGGGACAGGGGGGCCTGGCCCTTGTGGGAAGTATTTATCCGCAGTAAACAGGGACTTGATCATAAACATGCCGGTAGTTTACATGCCGCTGATGCGCAAATGGCGATTGAAAATGCCAGAGATGTTTATACCCGAAGAATGGAAGGAGTTAGTATCTGGGTGGTAGAGAGTAAATATATCACTGCTTCCAATCCGGATGAAGCCGGAGAGTTATATGAACCTGCAGTAGATAAGATATATCGTCATCCAACTTTTTACCAATTACCGGATGAAGTAAACCATATGTAATCATTGATTACACAGATTTAAATGATTTTCACTGATGAATTCTCAATTAATTGACTATACATTACACTTAGCAGATACTACGCTGATACTTGCACAACGAAACAGTGAATGGTGTGGGCATGGACCCATCCTTGAACAGGATATTGCGATTACAAATATCTCCTTAGACCTTTTAGGACAGGCAAGAAGTTTTTATCAATATGCCGCTCACCTCACCCCCAGCCCCTCTCCACAGGGTGGAGAGGGGAGCAATCCCGTTACTGAAGATTCATTAGCCTATTTGAGGACAGAAAGAGAGTTCAAAAATTTTTTATTAGTTGAACAGCCTAACAGTGATTGGGCACAAACTATTTTACGTCAGTTTTTTATCAGTAACTACCAATATTACCTGTATCAATATTTACAAAATAATTCAGACAGTACTATTGCTGCTATAGCAGAAAAATCCTTGAAAGAAGTCACTTATCATCTTCGCTGGAGCAGTGAGTGGGTGATAAGATTAGGAGATGGTACAGCCGAAAGCCATCAGAGAATGTGTACCGCTATGGAAGAACTCTGGAGATATACCGGTGAGCTTTTCCTGCCTGTTGCTTATGAAAAAGAATTGGGTATTGATGTTTCGTCATTAAAAGAAAGTTGGACACAAAAAGTAAATTCAATTTTTAGTGAGGCTTCACTAATCCCCCCTTCGGGGGGTGGGGGGGCTGTATTTATGCAAACTGGTGGTAAAACCGGCACGCATACAGAACACCTCGGATTTATGCTGACTGAATTACAATATGTACAACGAGCCTATCCCGGATGTGAATGGTAGTTCCTGAATAATGCTGAACGGAAAAAATATGAAAAGTTCAACTATTGATAAAAAAGCACTTTATGCCTACCTGGAAGAAATAAAAGATCCGGAAGTACCGGTATTGAGTATAATAGATCTTGGTATAGTACGTGATATAAAATTAACTGATGACGAACTGGAAGTTATTATTACTTCTACTTACACCGGTTGCCCGGCGATGGATATGATTGCAGCTGCCATCCGGGTGGAGCTAACAACACTAGGTTTTAAAAAGATAAAAATCACCCAATCCATCAGCCCAGCCTGGACCACTGATTGGATGAGCGAAGAAGGAAAAAGAAAATTGCAGCAATACGGCATTGCACCGCCAGATAAACGTTTTTCGATTCCCAAAGATGGTGTTGAATGTCCCCAATGTCATTCAGCAAACACAAGGTTAGTCAGTGAATTTGGCAGTACTGCGTGTAAGGCATTGTATCAATGCAATGATTGCAAAGAACCGTTTGATTATTTCAAATGTC
>JANMLJ010000289.1:0-9086 GCA_031372465.1 Chitinophagaceae bacterium
TCAGGAGTTTAATTGTCTGGCGTTTGTCGCCCTGCAATACTTCGGCAAAATAACTTCCCCGCCTTAGTTCACTTCCCACTTTGATAAAAGAATTGGCAGAAACATTGTTGATCACTTTGATGGTTCTTCCGGTTACATCAAATATTCGTATGCTTACAGGTGCTTCGCTGCTACTCTTAACCTGAATGCGGAAATCAGTAGTGGATGGATTAGGATAAATATGCACGTTGAATTCTTCGTCCGTTACAACAATAGGATTTTTTGTACCCCTGGAGTTGTTTACAAAAGATGCAGATTGTGCCGGTGGCGCCACTGGTGGTGTACAGGCTTGCCCATTCCAGGTGGCATAATGACTATGTACATCCTGCGCTAGAAATAAACCCTTCATTGTAATACGTTTAACATTTGTACCAATCGGATCAATTGATTTCAAAGAGTAAATAGATGCATTTACTGTACTTCCTCCACTTATACTAACATAATCTTTTGCATATACAAATACATTTTTCAAGTCTGGATTGAATTGGTTATTAGTACCAATGATCATCGGATAAAAGACCCTCCATTCACAATTACCAGAAAATTTGACTGTTGAATTATCATTCGTGGTAAGCTTACGAATATTTACAATAGCTGCAGTAAAAATCACCGTAGCATTTTTCCCAACCAAGATCTCTTTATACAATGAACCGGCAAGTGTTACAGTAGCATTATCAGCCACGGTAACATTGTTTCCCGAAGAAGGAGAAGGATTATTTACAAATACAGGGAATACTGCAAGAGAAGAAGTTGGAACCTGATTGGTCACACTTGAACCGGCTTCCACCACTATATTTTGAGCCATTGCAAATGTACCGGGACCAGTTATTGTTGAAATATCATTCACCCAAATCTTATCACCTGAATATGTACTGATACTACCTACTCCACCCGTTTGAACATTAGATAGTAATTCAATATATGCATTTGTCTTTACAAGTATCGTATAGTTAGATAACACATTACCTGAAACTAAATTAATACTTGATGTGGCTGTACAACCAACACCATTTGTAACAGTTACTGAATAGGTACCCGGTGCACTAACACTGATACTTGATGTAGTTGCTCCTCCCGGGCTCCATAGGTAGGTAACGCCGATCGATGCATTTGCAGTAAATGTAACTGCACTTCCCTGGCATACATTAGGAAGATTACTTTGCGTAATGGTTACTGATGGTTTCTCCTTAACCGTAACTTTTACACTGACACAGGTAGTCGTATTGCAATCACCTGCTGCTCTTACAAAATAGGTAGTCGTTACGGCAGGGCTTACCACGATAGATGGCCCGGTACCTACCAACGTACCACCACAGCTTCCGCTGTACCATTTCCAGGATGCCCCCGTTCCCAATACACCACCGGTTATTCCAAGTGTTGCTGACCCACCAGGACATAAATTAGTGTTATTCGTTGTTGCGGAAGTGGCTGCAACAGACATTGTTTTCACCGTTACTACTACACTTTTACATATTGTTGTATTGCAATCACCTTCTGCTCTTACAAAATACGTTGTAGATACTAACGGAGTTACGCTGATGGAAGCACCAGTACCCACCAGTGTTCCCCCGCAGCTTCCGCTATACCATTTCCAGGATGCGCCTGTGCCCAATACACCACCGGTTATTCCAAGGGTTGTAGATCCACCACGGCAGAAATTATTGCTGCTCGCAGTTGCCGTATTTGCTGCTACTGATTCTTTCTTCACCGTAATTGTCACATTTACATCAGTGGTCGTATTGCAACCTTCCGCCCTTACATAATAGGTAGACGTTACCACCGGGCTTACCAGGATAGTAGATCCCGTACCTACCAATGTAGCACCACAGCTTCCGCTATACCATTTCCATACTGAAGCATTGCCTAATGAACCTCCGTTCACAGTCAATGTAGCTGATTCACCAGGACAGATATTATTTTTGTTCGTTGTTGCACTGGTTGGTGCCAGCGATAAAGTTCTCACCGTTACGGTAACACTTGCACAGGTTGTCGTATTGCAATTACCATCTGCTCTTACATAATAGGTAGTCGTAGTATTCGGACTTACTACAAGTGTTGCTCCCGTACCTACCGCTGTACCACCGCAACTTCCTGTATACCATTTCCAGGATGCGCCTGTGCCCAATGAACCACCGGTAATACCCAGTGTCGTTGATCCACCAATACAGAAATTAGCGTTACTTGATGTTGCTGCTGTTGGGGCTACAGATAATGTCTTCACAGTTACTGTCACGCTTTTACATACTGTGCAAGGACAAGCGCCTTCAGGCCTTACATAATAGGTGGTCGTGACTGTTGGGCTAACTACGATGGATGGCCCCGATCCAACAAGTGTGCCACCGCAGCTGCCGCTGTACCAATACCAGTCTGCGTCGGAACCCAATGTACCACCGGTTATTCCCAGGGTTGTTGATCCACCAGGGCAGAAATTATTGTTACTTGTTGTTGCAGCTGCTGGCTCTACGGACGAAGTCTTCACAATTATTGAAGTAGAACAGCTGGTAGTATTACCACAGACATCCTTCACTGTCCATTGAATAGTGGAATTACCTGTATTAAACAGACCAGTGGCATTATTACCCGTACCGCTTCTTGTAGTGGCTCCGGTAATAACATAGCTAACAGTAACACTACTACAATTATCGGTTGCAACAAATGGCGGTACAGATTGATTCTGACCGGTAAAACAGAATACTCTTGTTGGAGGGCAGGTAGTGATTACAGGTGGGGTTTTATCGCTACCACTGAAGGTAATTTCTAACGGTGTTGTATAATTGCCGCACAGATCTGCAATGGTATAATGATAGGTTACTGACCAACCACATACTCCTGATGGTGATGGTGTGCCAGTCTTCACAACAGTGATCGCTCCACCACATGCATCCTCATACAAAGCTGCTATTTCTGATGCTGTTGGACCTGCTGGTGCTGAACATGCATCTATATCAGTACCACCTGCTGGTATTACTGAACCTGGTTTTAATACCGGTGCTGTCTTATCCCCTCCACTATATCTTACCTCACAGATAACAAAATTACCACAGGCATCTGCTATTTTATAATTATAAGTAAAGCCCCATGCGCAATTAGTATTAACCTCATCTGGAACTGCATCCGTAAATGTAACTGTTACAGAAGAAAGATCATCCTGGTAAAGCGCTGCAATAGCCGTTTCAAGAGTTTCACCATCAAATCCCTCTGCGACACTTAAGCATTGGTTAAGCTCAATTTGGTTTAGGCTACTACAACCTACCAATGGATTAATTAATACTGGTGCTTTGCCATCTATATAATAATGTAAAACAATGGGTGTACCGGGAATATCAATTCCAGCATCATAATTATTATCATTATTTACATCATAATAAGGTGTGTATGTCTGATCGATAGTTCCAATTGTACCGCTTGCAAGCGTATACGGTCCATAAGTGTCACTAAAGTAGGAAGCAATTTGGTCAGGGAATATTTCTGTTGGACCTTCTGCCAGTGGTACTACATTTCCATTATTTTTTACATTACCAGATGAAACAAGGCTTTCCAAAATTCCAACTCCTGAACCAGGGATACTGCTGTATCCGCTAAATGTAAAGGAAGAGCCAACACAGAAATTAATTGTTAAAGAATTGGGGCTGCTATTTGTTGTAGCGGCAGATGATCCACTTGTAGTACTAGCAGTAAATGAAATTGTTGGTAGTGGTCCGTTACAACTACCTGGTACTGGCTGGAAACCCGTTGTTCCTGGTAAATTGTCTGTGCCATCCATCAGGTAAGGGGTATAATTAATGTTTCCTGCAACTTTAGAAGAAACGGTTACATAGTCTGTAGTTCCATACCAGTTGCAGGTAGCAGGCAGAGGGCCTCCCGGGTAACCAGAAACTATTTCAATTGCTGTATTGGCAATAGAATAACCTTCAAAACTATTTTCAAATACGGTAATAGTTGAATTATCGTCCCCACCTTCATTCGTTATCCTTATTGCATGAGGAGTGAGGGCCCCGCCATTAAATTTATTGTTGGTTACATTCAGGTTATTTACCCCTCCATATATCCTCAGCTCCCCGGTACCAGTACCGGTAGAATGCTGTATCTCATTATTGGAAAATGAAGATGATACTACATGATCTAAAAATGCAGCTCTTCGATTTCCATCAAATACATTATTAGTGATCGTAATACCTGTTGCAGCTTTTGCTGATTGTGTAATTGAAAAATCAATTCCTCCGTCATTAATATGGCCGGTAAATTTATTGCCGTCAATCATTACATTGGAGATCACACCACCTGAAACAAATTCATCGGTATAAATACCTGATCCACCAGCTGCACCAGCATTGTTATTAGCATCAAACCAATTACAACTAATCAACACCTGGGCTGGAGAAACACCAGCATTTGATACGCTGCTGCCAATCACATTATTTTTGATAATATTATTCAACACCTGTGTTCCGGTATTAGGCGGAGCCATATAAATCGCATAGCCAAAACCGGGAGCACTATTGACTGCTGTCTGACCCTGTATAGTAAATCCATTGATAGTTACATTACTTGCATTTACTCCAATACCATTTACACAATTAATTATGGATTCTGTACCTGTCCTTGTTGCCGCACAATTATCTGCCTGTACCCCTCTAAGCTTCACGGATTTGTTGATATTTACTGATTCATTAAAGGTTCCGGCACTGACTAACACCACATCACCGGTATTACCAATATTCACATTTTCCTGAATCAATGGAGAAATTCTACGGGTTTCAGGATAACCAGTACCATCCACATAAGTACGAACATCAAAAGTTGGATAATCGGTCAGGGTTACTACATGATTTCCATAAGTATTCATGTTCCAGATTTCAGCCCAATCAAATTCACCGTTCACATAACCTCCTGCATTTCCACGGGCAACCACATATTTATCAACCCCGGTAGTATTAAACAGATTCCCAGTTATTACAGCACCACCTACGGGATTAACGATCCAACCCTGAACAGGAGCGCCTCCATTCCAACCGCGGAATCCGATTAAATAAGGTGTTGCAATGCCAACAAACTCATTATTTGTTATCAATCGTCCTGCTCTTGATCCGGTCAGGCCCGCACCGTTATTTATGGAGACCAGTGTATTTTCAAATTTATTTTGCGTTAATGCATAGGAAGAAATCGGATGTGTTGCATCCCAACGACCCATATAAACCGCACCTTCATTTGATGCGGTATTTATCCAGCATTTATTCAATGTAAATGCATCCCCAACAATTTCTATTGTCTTATTATTACTTTTTACATTGGCGTTATTCAGATTATTTCCGATTTTAAGTCCTTCCAGCGTTACCCCATTTGCCTGAACAAAAATTCCTGAAGATCCAAAATTATTTGTAGCGCCTGTAGTAAAAGAAACGGCTGCTGCCGAAGCATTTGCAACAGGTGCATCAGCTGCATCATAACCTTTGATTGTCAAATTGTCTTTGTCAACAAACAATCCAAATTGGTGAGGGCCGTTTACACCAAAAACACTCCGATTAGTGGCGATTTGTTTGGCATAAGCACCTGATTGCACGTTTACGGTAAACCCATTGGATGCTGCATCTATACCTCTTTGTATTTGTGCATCAGGATAACCACTTGCAGCATCAAAACTATTTATGGTGACATAATCGTTATTCGTTTTTACATACACAAAACCTTCCTCAGGATTATCGATCTTATGAAAAATATAATCTTCGAGATTAAAAAGCTGGGTCATGTTCATAGCGCCTGGTGCTAAGCCACCGAAAGTGGAGGATCTGGCGTCTAGATTTTGAGAGCCGATATTTACAATTTGGTTTCCTGTACCCAATGGTGCAGAAGACGAACCAAATATTTCTGCACCTATGGTAATAATTCCAGAAGGTGTTAAAACATATAAGTTCTGATCATTGCCCGTCAGATTATTTCCTCCATTTAGAGAAACAGCGCCATTTAGATATAGTAGAATGCCCGTTGATCCCCAATCTGATGGATTACCAACATTATGATAGGAATTTCCATTAATAGTATTGTTCGATAGTGTTCCTGTTGCTCCACGACTAATTTGAATTCCGTTTTGTGCTATAATTGCTGTGGTACCTACCCCTGTAATAGTATTTCCAGATAAAGTTGCATTGGAACCAACATTGTCCACGGTTATTCCGTTCTTTTGATAACCAGTAATGATATTGTTTGTAATGGTGGCTGTTCCTGTAGTTCCAAACGCTTGACGCCCCACTTGTATTGCGACACCATTTTGACAACCGCCAAATGGGTTATCCCTTACATCAATGATTCTGTTATCATGAATATTTGCGAAGGCGCCACTTCTTACAAAAATACCGTAGCTGATACTTCCACAACCTGAAGGGCCAGGACCTGCAATGGTAAGATCATTGATCTCTGCGCTTATTCCTGCTCCGGTTACAGTTACAATATTTGAATTTTGTGTAGCAGGTAATGGCAAAGTAGCAGGTGCCTTGATAATTGTATTCAAAACCTGTCCGGGTTGGCCTTGTAACTGGATGCTTTTATTTATTGTTACTGCTTCATTATATGTTCCGGGATCTACACTGATTATATGACCCGCACCCGATATAGTCAGCGGATCATCAATCGCGGCCTGAATGGTGCAATAATTCAAACCTGTAGTTAAATTATGTACTGGCCCCAAAACAGGGTTAAGTACCAATGCAGAATTATCGATTGGTAAAAGACTGAATGCGTTATTAAGTACCCAACCATACCTGCTTCCACCGATGATACTCATTAAATCTGAAGGATCACTTAATGTCCAGGTTGCTACAGGTGTATTAGCTGCAGCATAAATTGTCAGGTCAACTGCTAATACTCCACCATTATTTCTAAAGCTATGTTCAAATTTATACCAACCTGAAGTAGAAATTACCTGAGGGCTTCTGCCAGGATTCTTTGGCCAACCGGGTGTATTATTACTTGCACTTACTACAAACCTGTTTCCTGCTCCAGGTGCAATTGCATCAATGTAAAAGCCAATTGCGAAGCTAAAATCCCGCCGATGTAATCCATTACTACCATTGATTGCTGAAGAATAATCAACTCTCGTATCGTTTGCATAACCTCCATTAATATCAAGATATATATCAAGTGAGGTTTTATATCCGTTGCAAGGAAAAACAAAATTATATGATCCTCCCCCTACATGCCCTAATCTAGTAAACCCTCCTAAAGCGCCCTGTCGCGCATGAAAGCTTCCGGTAGCAGAGGTAATACCGTTTGTACCGCTTGAAACTCGTGTAACATCAACCCAATCGTCCGGGCCAACACCGATTTCAAACCCATTAAAGTAATTACTGGTTTGTGCCCATGTTGCTTCACTGGCAGAAAGCATTAATAGCAAAAGAGTAACAAACAAATGTCGCAAAAGAAAAAATTTCTTCATAATAAACAGTTTATGGTTGCAATTGGTGGTATCAATTAATCAATAATATAAATCATCCACTGTCCGTTACAGGTCAGAAAATTCATTTAATAAAAAATAAATAAAATTTACAGGAAATGGGACGGGGTCTCTTGAAAGGGATATTAAAAATTTAAAAACCCGGCAAAAAAATAACCAATGCCGTAGAATCAGGGAGCAATATATAGAAATGTTTTTTTGAAAACAGGATTTATTTTATTTTTTTAAGCCATATTTAAAAATATTTTCAGCAATCGTAGTTCTAAGAATACAAGATTATCCTTTTAGATCTTTTTCCGCCCGGAGCCGATCCTTCGGTGCTTCAGGACGCCCTCTTTCACTACATGCCTTCGCTATAGCTACGGCAGTTAAAAAGCTACGGAATGCAGGCTCGGATGTAGCAGTCCAAAACCCACCCCTTTCAATCATTTCTTTGTGAGTATAGTCACTCGCCCCTCCTCAAAGGAGTCTTTCGGAAAGGGAGGGGATAATCAGTCATTGTATCAACAGATTCAAAACAGCCAACCATGAGCCAATTTTATATTTACGTTTTAAAAGTTCAGGGTATTGCTTCCCCTCCCTGGAGAGCCTGTCCCGTTTTTCGGGAGGCAAAGACATTTTGTATAATAAAATTTGAAAAGGGGTGGGTTATTGTATATGATAATTTTAAATGCATGCATACTTTTTTTCCGCCCGGAGCCGATAGTCCTGAGGTATCGAAGGATCGGCTCTCGCTACCAAAACAAACTACGAAGTAAACTTTTTCTTGTAATTGTTTCCTTTTCCTATGTTTACGTCAGACTTGGTTAATGAGAAATAAGGAATTAGAAATAAGAAATTACAAAGTACACGATGCCTTTCACTTTCTCATTCCTTATTCTTAATTTCTCATTCCTTATTTTTATCCCTCTGAATTCAACTATTCGCCCAAATCAGTAAAACCAACACATGAAAAAATACTTTCTACCCATTCTCCTGCTCTTCAGTACTTTTTCAAAAAGCCAGTCTATCACCACCCTTTTTGAACAATCCAACGGCAAACAATCTCCTCCCTACCACGAGATCATTGACTGGTGGCAGAAGCTGGATGAAAAATCAGGCAAAATAAAAATGCTGACCATGGGCATGAGCGATGCGGGCTATCCACTTCACCTGGTGGTAGTGGCTAATAACGGCGATTATAATTTTGAAAATATCCGTAAAAACAATAAACGCATCCTTTTTATCATCAATGGCATCCATCCCGGCGAACCGGACGGTATCGATGCCAGTATGCTATTGGCAAGGGATCTCGTCGTCAATAAAATAAAGATCCCCGATAATGTCGTGCTCGCCATCATACCCGTTTATACTATCGGCGGCTGTCTCAACCGTAGCCCCAATTACCGCATCGATCAGAACGGCCCCACCGAAAAAGGATTTCGCGGCAACTCACAAAACCTGGATCTTAACCGTGATTTTATCAAATGCGATTCGAAAGAAGCCCGTTCATTCACCGAAATATTTCACCTGCTCGATCCCGATGTATTTATTGATAACCACGTAAGCGATGGCGCCGATTACCAGCATGTGATGACACTGCTAACCTCCCAGCATAATA
>JANMLJ010000346.1:0-79847 GCA_031372465.1 Chitinophagaceae bacterium
CAGGTGGCAATTAAAATAATAAGTAAACACCTGGAAATGCGCATTATTTTACACAAACTTGTCTTTTAATTTCAAAAAATACTTTTCATAATATTGATAGCTAAGCCAGCTGATCACTATGGCTGCTATGGTGGCGACAACTGATACAAGGAATTGTAATAAAGCACCGCTTATAAATTTTGACATCCATGGTAGTAAATAGGGAAATAATAACAGGTAAACCGGCCAATGAAAAACATAGAATCCATAGGAGATTTTGCCAAAAAACTTAAGGAGAGGGTTATTGAAAAGAAGATTAATCAATTTCGATTTTCTTGTTACCGCCTCATTTACCAGCAGCCCAAACATCATGGCAAAAGTGGTATAGCCAGCCAGTGCCAGGTAAGGAAAGCTAAATTGATAACGGCGGTTCACAAAAAAGAATCCGAAATTTAATCCGGCAAAGCATAAAACGATTAGACCTCTATTTTGGTGAAGAAAGTTGCTTTTTACCCGCTGAAGCAGCGCAATCATACAGCCAATACATAGCCCATCTACCCGGGTAAAAGTGTATAAATTAAAATAGGCAAGATCTGATATCTGGTTCATCCAGACTAATAAGCGTAAGCCTACTACAGCAACAAGAACCAACGAGATAAATAGTAGCAGGTAACCGGGTTTTCTGATAATCAGGACAGCTAATGGCCAGAGTAAATAGAATTGCTCCTCAACCGCCAGCGACCAGAGATGATTTAGTGCATTCGTTTGTCCCGGACTTTGAAACGTATATATCCAGTTTTGCAAGTACGTCCAAAGCCAGATCTGGTGATCAACATAATATTGTACGTCAAGTTGAATAGTTGTTTTAGGTAATACAATAAGGAAAAGAATAAGACATAGATAATAAAGGGGGAATATCCGTAGTACCCTTCTGATATAAAAATTTTTAAGATACCCTTTTTTGCCAACTGTCTTTAATAATATATCAGTAATTAAAAAACCGGAGAGCACAAAGAAAAGATCAACACCCAGCCAACCAAAGAAAAAAACGTTTATAAATCCGAAGTTGTGATATACTACTACCAGTAAGATTGCCAGTCCTCTTAAGCCATCCAGTGCAGGGTAGTGGGCCCTGCCTGCATCTAAGGTAGAAGGGCCTGCCTGCGGGTAGGCAAGGTTGGAATTTTCCAAATTCATCAGGTATTGAATGGGTTAATTATTCTTTCTATCTACGATTGAGTCCTTCAGTCAAAGATAATCTTCTGAGCAGATACTTACCAATCAAATCAAACTCAAGATTTACCGTATCACCTTCCCGTACTTTATTGATGTTGGTATGCTCGTAGGTATAAGGAATAACGGCAATGCGAAAACTTTTTTTCTTTACATTAAAGGAAGTAAGGCTGATGCCGTTTACACTGATGGATCCTTTCTCAATTACCAACTCAGCGAATTTCTTTGGAAATTCAAACACATATTCCCAGCTGCCATTATTTTCCATTTTCTTTGTACAGGTACCAGTGGTATCCACATGTCCTTGTACAATATGTCCATCAATCCGGTCTGTCAATTGAAGACATCGTTCCAGGTTAATGCTGGAACCTTCTTTCCAGTAGCTTAAATTGGTTTTTTTCAAGGTCTCGTCAATGGCAGTTATACGGTGTCGATCGCCTGAAACTTCCTCAACGGTGAGGCAAACACCACTATGACTTACACTTTGATCTGGTTTAAATTGGGAAGAAATAGAAGATTCTACCCAAAAAATTCTGTTGGAGCCATTGGAAATGACCTCTTTAAGTATGCCGGTGGCTTCAATTATACCTGTAAACATGATCGAAAGTAAAACATTTCTTTTTCAATTTTTTTTTTCAACTTTCCGGCCTATCTTTGCCACCCAAAAATAAGGGATCAAAAAATCCCGAAGGAGGTATATAATTTATGCTAATAATTGATTCAAAAGATTGCGAAAACATAGACAAGGCTTTAAAAAAGTACAAGAAGAAATTTGAAAAGTCGAAAGTATTGTTACAGTTACGTGAGCGTCAGGCTTTCATAAAGCCTTCAGTAAGACGTCGTGGCCAGGTGTTGAAAGCAGTATATAAGCAGAACATTGCTATTGGCAAGATCGATAGCTAATTTTTCTTTATAATATATTTACCGGATAGCTGCCCCAATTAAAATCGGGGTAGCTATTTTTTTGTACCTATTGTGTAGCTTTATAAAATCTTATGCCTGCACTAACCCATCTATCTATTCAATCCTTTCTGGATTACCTGAAATTTGAAAAAAGATATTCCATTCATACCCTCACTTCTTATCAAACCGATCTGTTCGATTTTATTAATTTTTTAGAAGTACAATTCGGTGCTGTTTCTTTAAAAGAAGTGAACCATAGTTTTATCCGAAGCTGGCTTGCATTCTTAAAGAATAAAGGCCTGAGCACAAAATCAATCAATCGTAAGATTTCCACCCTTAAGTCTTTTTTCAAATATCAATTAAAAACAGGTGGAATCGAATCAACACCAATGGCACAGGTTATCAGCCCGAAAATAAGTAAGCGCCTGCCAGTTTATGTACAGGAAACAGATACCCGGAAATTAGTGCTAACCCTTCAGCAATCGACCGAAGACTGGAAAAGCATCAACAAAAAAATGCTTATTACCATTTTCTACGCCACCGGCATGCGGCTAGGTGAATTGATTAACCTTCATGAAAAACAAATTGATTTCAGCAAGTCTCAATTTAAAGTATTAGGAAAGGGTAATAAGGAAAGGTTAATTCCAGCAAGTAATGAGATGCTGGAAATGATAAGGGATTATCAACAATTGAAGAAGAAGAACTTTGAAAAAACCGATGACTTTTTGTTAGTAACAGAAAAGGGGAAAAAACTCTATCCCAAGTATGCTTACCTGTTGGTGAACCAGGTATTGGAGGAAGCCAGTACACTTGATAAAAAAAGCCCACATATTCTCCGGCATACTTTTGCCACTCATTTAATGAATAATGGGGCTGACCTGAATGCGGTTAAAGAATTGCTGGGCCATAGCAGTCTTGCTTCTACACAGGTTTATACCCATAATACCATCGAAAAGTTAAAAGATATTTATAAAAAAGCTCATCCAAAAGCGTGATAATATTTTGCCAATACACAATAAAATAATTATGCATATTATATTGTTCAATTCAGCTTTTTCACTAACTTGAGTCAGACAAAAGGACCGAACCCCTGAAAAAAAGGCTAAAAAAGTTCTTTATTTATTGTTTCATTAAAATTAGATAACTATGAACGTAAACATTCAGTCAGTTCATTTTGAGGCTGACAGTAAATTGATCGGGTATGTAAACAAAAAACTGGAAAAATTAAGTAATTACAATGACCGTATTATCCAGGTAAATGTTTTTCTAAAGCTCGACAATGTGGTTCACGCTATTAAGGACAAAATCGCAGAGATCAGGGTACATGTACCCAAGCACAATTTTTTTGTAAAATCAACCAGTAAATCTTTTGAAGAGTCATTTGATGATGCCCTCGATACGATGGTAGCACAAATAAAAAGAAATAAAGAAAGAAAAGCCGCTTAAAAAAAATTCAAGACCCCGCAACAAAGGGGTCTTTTTTATTTCAGCTGGTTTACCAATATAATTACAGGATAATAAAACAGGAGAGGTTTTATTTAATAGTATGCCGTATAGATTTTTCAGGCGGATTAAATAGGTAATAAATGTATTTTTTTCTTTCAAAACCTGCGTCAATGATTTATTATTTTAGCCAGCGATAATAAAATAGCACGCCCAATGCAACATTTCACCAGCTTGCTTTTCACTGTGGTTGACATACCTGTAATCAATTAATTGAAACCACTGTTCTGGTAACAGCAGGCTATTGATTGTTGACAATAATGACATCGGGGTATTAAAATTCCTGAACCTTGCCATTGCTTTCGGTTATTGCTTTATGCTGTTGAAGTATGCAAAAAGAAAAATTCGAAAAAAAAATGAAATCCCATAACAGTTTTTTCAGCCTGGGGCATATAGTTATAGCCATTAAAAGAATGATATTTTGACAAAGACCATAAGTTTTTAGCGACTTATTCACAAATGGTTGAAAACAAGCAAAAAAATACAGTTCCAAAATTTTTCCAATTATCAAATTCCCTTACCTTTGCCTTCCCAAAATTTGGGGGTAGTTCTTTATTGTCTTTTTCTTTGAAAATATTTATTATAGAAGGAGAAAACCAGGGACTTTTTTAATAAGCCGAAATAGCTCAGTTGGTAGAGCAACTGATTTGTAATCAGTAGGTCGCTGGTTCGACTCCAGTTTTCGGCTCTTTTTATTTGACGATGGCCGTCAGATTATCTATGGGCAGATGGCCGAGTGGTTAAAGGCGACAGACTGTAAATCTGTTCTCTCACGAGTACGTTGGTTCGAACCCAGCTCTGCCCACTAACCCCATTTAAGCGTTTGCGGAAATGGGGTTAATTAAAGTTCTTTTAAAACAAATACTCAACTTTGGATTTTCTAAGGTAGATATCAGCGGAAGTAGCTCATTTGGTAGAGCGGTAGCCTTCCAAGCTTCAGGTGGCCGGTTCGAGCCCGGTCTTCCGCTCAAATTCGATTACTGCCTGCGACGGCAGTGGAAAAAGCCGTTGTAGCTCAGTGGTAGAGCACTTCCTTGGTAGGGAAGAGGTCGTGAGTTCGATTCTCACTAACGGCTCTCTTTTCTGGTAAGTGAAGGATTAAGCTGAGTAGTGAAAATGGGTTGACATTCCGAAGAAATTCCGGAGTAAGAAAACACAAAGCGTTCAGAACTATTAATTAAATAGTGATGAAAGTTTATATTAACAACAACAATAATTAGTAAAAACACAATTTAAAACCGATTACAATGGCAAAAGAGACCTTTAAGAGGGACAAACCCCACGTAAACATTGGTACTATTGGTCACGTTGACCATGGTAAGACAACCTTAACTGCTGCAATTACTGAAGTTCTTTCTAAAAAAGGTCTTGCGACAGCTAAAAAATATGATGATATTGACGGAGCTCCTGAAGAAAAAGAAAGGGGTATCACAATCAATACTGCTCACGTTGAGTATCAAACCGAAACCCGTCACTATGCGCACGTTGACTGTCCAGGTCACGCTGACTATGTGAAGAATATGATTACTGGTGCTGCTCAAATGGATGGTGCAATACTTGTTGTTGCCGCTACGGATGGTCCTATGCCACAAACTAAAGAGCATATTCTTCTTGCCCGCCAGGTAGGTGTACCTACTATGGTGGTGTTTATGAATAAAGTTGACCTTGTTGAAGATCCAGAATTACTTGAACTGGTAGAAATGGAAATCCGCGAAGCATTGACCAATCGTGGTTTTGATGGAGATAATACCCCAATTATCAAAGGATCTGCTACCGGTGCTTTAGCCGGAGATCCAAAATGGGTTGGTGCAATTGACGAATTAATGAATGCAGTTGATGCTTATATTCCTTTACCTCCCCGCCCGGTTGATTTACCATTCCTTATGTCTGTAGAAGATGTATTTTCTATTACTGGTCGTGGTACAGTTGCTACTGGTCGTATAGAAAGAGGTCGTATCAAAGTTGGTGAGGCCGTTGAAATTGTAGGCTTAACGGATGCTCCGTTAAATTCAACTTGTACAGGTGTGGAAATGTTCCGCAAATTACTTGATGAAGGAGAAGCTGGAGATAATGCAGGATTGTTACTTCGTGGTATTGAGAAAACTCAAATCCGCCGTGGTATGGTTATTTGCAAACCAGGATCTATTACTCCACACACAGATTTCAGATGTGAAGTATACGTTTTGAGCAAGGATGAAGGTGGTCGTCATACTCCATTTTTTCAGAAATATCGTCCTCAGTTCTATTTCCGTACAACGGACGTAACAGGTGAGGTTGAACTGAATGCAGGAACTGAAATGGTTATGCCAGGTGATAATACATCTATGACTGTAAAGCTTATTCAGCCTATCGCAATGGAAAAAGGATTGAAGTTTGCGATTCGTGAAGGTGGCCGTACAGTGGGTGCAGGACAGGTTACTGAGATTTTGAAATAATTTTTTATATTTGCTTATTCAAAAGTCATTGGTCGAAAGGATTTTCCGGACGTCCGGTGACTTTTGGTACTTACGGGCATGGTGCAACGGCAGCATACGGGTCTCCAAAACCCTTGATCTAGGTTCGAATCCTAGTGCCCGTGCTGAGTTTTTTGCAACATTAAAATTGAGCTATTATGAACAAAATTGGAACTTACTTTAAAGAGTCTTACAAGGAATTAACAGAAAAAGTTAGCTGGCCCACCTGGCCACAGCTTCAGCAGTCTACTATGATTGTATTAGCAGCTACGTTGGTACTTGCATTCATTGTACTGGGTATGGATTTTGTAGCCGGCAACGGTTTGAAATTTATATATGAGGTTCTAAAATAAACCTTTTCAGGCTTTTAATTTTAGCAATATAATTACAGGTTATAGGTGGCTTTAAATAGCAACGATATAAACATGAAATAAGAGAAAATGGAAGCAACAACAAATACAGAAAACATCCAACAGGAAACCACCAAATGGTTTGTGCTTAGAGTGGTGAGTGGTAAGGAAAGAAAAGTTAAGGAATACCTTGATAAGGAAATATCCCGGGGTGGTTGGGTACAGGTTAAACAGGTATTCCTGCCGGTGGAAAAAGTATATAAAGTTGCCAATGGAAAAAAGGTAATGCGGGAAAGGAACTATTATCCCGGATATGTAATGATTGAAATTGCCAACGGGAAATTGACCGATGATTTACGGGATGTAGTAAAAAATATTGCAAACGTTATTCATTTTCTGGGTAAAGAAAATCCTATTGCATTGCGCAAAGCTGAAGTGAATAAGATGTTGGGCAAAATGGATGAAATGGCAGAAGCTGGTGGCCTGAGTATGAGTGAACCTTTTATTGTAGGAGAAACAATTAAGATTATAGAAGGGCCATTCAATGACTTTAATGGTGCTATCGAGGAAGTAAATGATGAAAAAAAGAAATTGAAAGTAACCGTAAAAATATTCGGACGTTCTACTCCTGTGGAACTGAATTATATGCAAGTAGAAAAAATCAGCTAAAAATTAATAATAAATTGAAAAAGCCATCCGAAAGGGTGGCTTTTTTCGTTATTATACAATGGGTAAGCTATCTGACAAATGGGAAAGATTTCGTAAACTAACTTTATGAACCAATATATGATAACCCGTCATTCTTATACTATGAAATATGTTTATTTTATTCTCTTCCTGAGTCTTGTATTTTCTTCCTGTAAAAAAGATGATATTCCAGCATCTTCTTTCTCTGAAGCCCGCTATACCATTTCAGTAACCGGAAAATGGAGCTCCCCTGATTTTGCAGTTCCCGGTGGTGCTCATTTCACCACATTTGTTGGTATGATACATAATAGTAATGCCTGGTTATGGAAGGATGGTTCAAAAGCCAGCCCGGGAATGGAGTTGCTCGCAGAAATAGGGAATGGTGTCACGATGCTCAATGAAATCGATTCGATGATAACAGCCAGAAATGCGAGTTCATTACTTCTTTTTGTGGCTCCGCCTACTTTAATTGGGAACCGAATGACCAGTTTTTATTGCAATAGCAATTATGCACAGGTAAGTTTTGCTTCCATGCTTGGTCCAACACCGGATTGGTTTGTAGGAGTAAGCGGAATCAATTTATATAATAAAAACAACTGGGTGGCAGATACAACTGTCAATCTTTATGCATTTGATGCAGGTACAGAAGATGGAGATATGTTTGGATATAATAATCCGGCTACAATACCTCAGCAAAATATTCATATTCTACAGGCTTCCCAGGCTACTGTATTGGCAAATGGTAATCCGGTGCTGGTTCCGATTGGTACTGCAAGGTTTACAAAGCAATAAGTAAATCAAAAAAAATGGCAAAAACATTTTTAATCCCTTTGCCTGTCCGCCAGATACCCTTATCTTTGCCGCCCCAATTAGTTCTTTTTAACCACTGTAGCTTTAGCGAAGGTGGGACTGTTTAGCAAAAGCATTGACAGTCAATTGAATCCGATAGTCCTGCGCTTATCGAGGGATCGGATTGGGAGACTAAGTAAACCAGCCAATTGCGGGTTGAAAAGTCGTTAAAACCAAAAATGATAAAAAATGGCAAAAGAAATCAGCGGCTTTGTAAAGCTGCAATGTAAAGGTGGCCAGGCGAACCCTGCACCTCCAATCGGTCCGGCTTTAGGTTCCAAGGGTATCAATATCATGGAATTCTGCAAGCAGTTCAATGCAAGAACGCAGGACAAAATGGGAAAAGTAATTCCCGTATTAATCACCGTTTATACAGACAAGAGTTTTGAATTTGTTTTAAAAACTCCACCAGCAGCAATTCAGCTGATGGATGCCGCTAAAATTCAAAAGGGTTCCAAAGAAAGCAACCGTGCAAAAGTTGGTAAGGTAAACTGGGATCAGGTAAAAGCAATTGCTGAAGATAAAATGCCTGACTTGAACTGCTTTACAATTGAAAGTGCCATGAAAATGGTAGCTGGAACGGCACGTAGCATGGGCCTCAATGTAGAAGGAAAAGCCCCCTGGGAAAATTAAGGGATGCCGGAACTCCGTTCCGGCAGAAATAAACCGGAACAGAGTTCCGGTCTCCTATAAAAGAACTTTAAAAACGAATTAAAATGGCATTCATCAGTAAAAAAAGAAAAGTTGTAAATCCAAAAGTTGATAACAACAAATCATATACATTAAAAGAAGCATCTGCATTGGTAAAAAGTATTACCACCTGCAAGTTTGATGCTTCCGTGGATCTTCATATCCGGTTGGGCGTTGATCCCAAAAAAGCAGATCAGGCTATCCGTGGTACTGTTTCACTCCCTCATGGTACTGGTAAAACTAAAAAAGTGTTGGTGCTTTGCCCTCCAGATAAAGAAGCAGAAGCAAAAGCAGCCGGTGCCGACTATGTGGGCCTGGAAGAATATGTAACAAAAATTGAAGGTGGCTGGGTAGATGTTGACGTTATTATCGCTACTCCTTCTGTAATGCCTAAGATTGGTAAATTGGGTAAAGTGTTAGGACCAAGAAACCTTATGCCCAATCCAAAAACGGGAACAGTTACTAACGATGTAGCCAATGCGATTAATGAAGTAAAAGGCGGTAAAATTGCCTTCAAAGTTGATAAAGTGGGTATTATCCATGCATCTATCGGAAGGATAAGTTTTGCACCAGAAAAAATTGCAGAAAATTCTTTGGAACTTATTAATGCCATACTTAAAGCAAAACCATCATCTTCTAAAGGAACTTATGTAAAAGGTGTTAGTATGGCCAGCTCCATGAGCCCTGGTATATCAATTGATGCTAAAGCATTTGTTCATTAAAAGCTTGAAATTCCCTGACAGGGACATAAAAAACAAAATTTTCGAAGAGTCAAAACATAAATAAAATGACTAAAGATAAAAAAAACGAAGTTATTGAGTTGCTGAAAGGCAAATTCTCACAGTATAGTAATTTCTACGTTACTGATACGGAATCGTTGACGGTAGCACAAGTGGTTAAATTGCGTCGTGCCTGTTTTGATAAGCAGGTAGAAATGAAAGTTGCAAAGAATACGCTGATTAAAAAAGCGCTTGAGTCAATTGATGGTGAAAAATATACAGGTGTATATGATTCATTACATAAGGTAACAGCGTTGATGTTCTCTGAAAATCCAAAGGACCCTGCTTTAATCCTTACTTCTTTCCGCAAAGCTACAAATGGCGAAAGACCAGCATTGAAAGCAGCTTTCATTAACGGTGACATTTACACAGGAGATAACAGTCTGAAAGCCCTTACACAAATTAAAACCAAAAATGAATTAATCGGTGAAGTAATTGGATTGCTGCAATCTCCGGCTAAAAGAGTATTGGCTGCTTTGTTGCAAAATGCAGAGAAGAAAGCAGAGGCTGCAGTTGCAGAATAATTAAATAGCTTATTGCTAAACTCCCGGTAATGCGGGACTAGCATTATAAATAACAACCTGGCCGGATGGTATATAAAAGGCGAAACAATTTTTTTAATCAGCCGTCGGATCCTTTTAACAGGGAGATGAAGATGGTAAAAATTTAATCAAATGGCAGACGTAAAAGCATTAGCAGAAGGCCTTGTAGCCTTAACAGTAAAAGAAGTACAGGAATTAGCTGACTTCTTAAAGACAGAGTATGGCATCGAACCAGCAGCAGCAACAATGGTAGCAGCAGCAGGTGGAGATGGTGGTGGCGCAGCCGCAGTTGAAGAAAAAACAGCCTTTAATGTAGTATTGAAAGGTGCAGGTGCTTCTAAACTAAATGTAGTTAAAATCGTAAAAGATTTAACCGGATTAGGTTTGAAAGAGGCGAAAGACCTTGTTGATGGTGCACCAAAGAACATCAAAGAAGGTATTTCTAAAGTTGAAGCAGAAGAGATAATGGCGAAGCTGAAAGACGCAGGCGCTGATGTTGAGATTGCTTAAATAATTTAATAGTACTAATCCTCTTAAAAAGCTGCCTCAAAAAGGCAGCTTTTTTTATATAAAATTCTTCGTCACTGACACTTAAAAAAAAGGGACAAACTTGAAACCGTATAGCCCGGTTTTGTTCGACTATTCTTTAAGCAAATTAAGATGTAAAGGGGTACGAATTTTTTAAAAAGCACCTTCTTTTACCTGGGATAAAGGCGTTTTAGATTAATGATCTTTCGCGTCAGGTTCCATTTCACATTTTAGACCGGAAATCCTAAATCAGAGCAGTACTTTTTTATTCAAAATCAGGAAAAAATTAATTTAGCTAAAAAAGGAGAATACTTTTTGGCAGGCATTCTCCAATTGCTTCGCCGGAGGATTGTTATTTACTATCTTACAATTGCAAAGCCGGGATAAAATTTAATTTAAACAAAATACAAATGGAAAAGAAAAGTTGCGGCCAATATTCATGTTATAAAATAGTGACACTAGCCGTTATACTGATTATTTCAGTTGGTTGGATGACTGCTATGGCGCAAACAAAAAAAGTAGTATTAAAAGACTTTGCCTTTTACCCTTTTGTAAGTCAAAAATCAGTGGATAACCCGTTGTTGTTACCTTATGAATCCAGTAGTAGTTCGATTGCAATAACTATAGAGGAATGCGAGGATTTTGAAAAGGTGGAAGATTTTTTAAAATATTACGTAAGCCCCGTCAATAAATCAATTCGGGTGGAAACTGCTAATGGTCTTTCTTATGGATGGGTAGTAGAAAATAATGAAGAAGAGGAAAATTCCTATATTTTAACAGGTATAATAAAACATAATAGTCTTGATGCAAAACTGATCGTAAGAATGTATTACGCTGCTAATAGTCTTGCTGCCGGAAGAAATTCGCTGACTATGTTCAGGTCTTTCAGACCAAACCAGTTTGGTACAGTAAAGCCTGTTACAACAAATAAGCCAGCAACAAAACCTGCTGCAACAAACCCGGCAACTGACAATTCAGCAAATAATTCATTAAACATTCCAGCTGTTCTTGCGGCTCATAATATTTATCGCTCTGAAGTAGGAGTTCCTTCGCTAACATGGTCTGCAGAATTAGCTACGTATGCACAGGCATGGGCAGACGAGCTGGTTAAAAATAGAAATTGTCAATTAAGACACAGACCGCAGGATTCTAATGATCGATGGAATCTGATTTATGGGGAAAATATTTTCAGTGGAAGTTCAGGTTATACTATGATTGATGCAGTAAAAGATTGGGGAAGTGAAAAAAATATGTTTGATACTAAATCAAGAAAATGTATCGGTGAGTGGTCTACCTGTGGTCATTACACACAGATAATCTGGAAAAAAACCACGCAGGTCGGGTGTGCAATTGCAAAATGTGCCAATGGTATGATTATTATGGTTTGCAACTATAATCCACCAGGCAATATGAACAGAGAACCGGCGTATTGATAATACGATGCTACAGTATCGGTATTGTTTTGGTTACTTTAAAGACTAGCTATAGCTGCACTTTATTAACTTCTTTTTATTGAGTTATTAGGTAAGGCGCAATTTTAACGTAGATTTCATCAGTCACTGCCATCACTTTTTTAATACTTTCAATATTCTCAAAAGGTCCATGTGCGTTACGATATGCTACAATAATATTTGCCAGGTTATACCTGATGTATGGATGGATTTTAAAATCATCAACAGACGCGATATTAATATTGATTTTCTTAAGCGTAGTGTTTTCTAATTTCAGGTACTGTTTTAATTTTTGAAAAGCAGAATCCGGTAATCCAAATGTTTCACTTACCTGGTGTACAGAATAAAATCCGCCAAGCTTATCCCTGAAATTTATAATTCTCATGGCTAGTTTACTTCCAATACCTGGCAATGCTATCAGGGAAGTAGTATCAGCCGAATTAATATCAACAGCCGAATAACGGGGAGTATATGTTTTGGCGACTGTTTTTTCAAAACTTGGTTTATCTGTAAAATCTTTGATGTTGTTTGTTTCGCCGGTTTTTTCAATTTTAATAAAGGGCGATATTCTTTCAAATTCATTTGGAAATAAGCCATAAATTCTTTGTAGATCTTCCGGGTTCCTGAATTTCCCTCCTTTACTTAGATAATTTTGAATAGTGCTTATTGTTTTATCTCTTATGCCTAATCGCTGCCATTCTGCTATCGTCAAACTATTTGGATCAAAATAGAATAATTCTCCTTTTGTTTTGTTGGTGTACTTTTTGGCGGGGCGATCATACTCATATCCTGCATTTTTCTCATCCATGTAAAAAGAGTATTGCCGTTCGTTGTTAATTTCTTTTTGCTCCAGCTTTTTCATGGCTACCATCCAGGCGGTATCTGCATTGGATGGAGTTGTATTACCATTGTTTGAGATTACTTTTGGCAGCAGGAATATCGTTACAATCAGGGTCAGTAAAAAAAGTAGTCCAATCCTGTCTCTGCGGGTAAAACTTAGATAATCAGTGGCAAATTCCTTCCAATTCATTCACTCATTTTGGGGCAAATTACAAGATTCAATTATGCCGTAAAATGGCCAGTTCGTGGTATTTTTGGCCGGGTTATTGTTAGCAAATTTTTCTTGTTCAGGAATTATAAATCCGTACCTTTGCAATCCTTTATTTTGGCCAAATATATTTTGACACCCCAAATCATGTACAAATAGCTGATTATCATAGGTTTTCGTTTTAAAAAAAATGAGAATTTGTGATTGATTTGTGTGTCCTCAACGTTGTAAAACCGGTTATACGCATATGTCTTCAACTAAAATGAACTCAAGAGTGGATTTCGGTAAGATTAAGCATCTGGCTGAAACTCCAGATCTTCTTGAAGTACAGGTCCAATCATTTAAAGAATTTTTTCAATTAGAAACCACACCCGATAAAAGGAATGTGGAAGGATTGTTCCGTGTATTTAAAGATAATTTTCCCATAACTGATACCCGGAACATTTTCGTTCTGGAGTTTCTGGATTATTTTATCGATCCGCCCCGCTACACAATTGAAGAGTGCATGGAACGTGGATTGACTTATGCAGTGCCTTTAAAAGCAAAACTCAGGTTGAGCTGTAATGATGAGGAACATGTGGACTTCCAGACTATTGTTCAGGATGTATTTCTTGGAAATATACCTTACATGACACCGCGTGGTACTTTTGTTATCAATGGTGCTGAAAGGGTGGTTGTTTCACAGTTACATCGTTCACCGGGTGTGTTCTTTGGACAGTCAGTGCACCCGAATGGCACCAAAATATATTCTGCCAGGGTAATTCCTTTCAAAGGAGCCTGGATGGAGTTTGCTACAGATATCAATAATGTAATGTATGCTTATATTGACCGGAAGAAAAAATTCCCTGTAACTACATTACTTCGTTCTATCGGTTACGAAACAGACAAGGATATTCTTGAATTGTTTGGTATGGCTGATGAAGTTAAAACAGATAAAAAGACCCTTGCAAAATATGTTGGTAAGCGTTTGGCTGCGCGGGTACTAAGAACATGGGTGGAGGATTTTGTAGATGAAGATACCGGTGAAGTAGTTTCTATTGAAAGAAACGAAATTGTAATGGAAAGGGATACCGTACTGGATGAAGAAGCAATCAGTACTATTTCTGAAATGGAGGTGAAAAGTATTTTCATTCAACGTGAAGATGTAGGTGGTGACTATGCAATTATCTATAATACCTTAAATAAGGATACTTCAAACAGTGAACTGGAAGCGGTACAGTTTATTTATCGCCAGCTTCGAGGAGCTGATGCACCGGATAATGAAACAGCCCGTGGTATAATCGATAAATTATTCTTCAGTGATAAGCGTTATGACCTCGGTGAGGTTGGTCGTTATAAAATCAACCGCAAACTGAATGTTGATTTACCATTGCAGAAAAAAACATTGACCAAGGAAGACATTATTCTTATTGTCAAGTATCTTGTTCGTCTGACTAACGGTAAAGCAGAGATTGATGATATTGATCACCTCAGTAATCGTCGTGTACGTACTGTTGGCGAGCAGTTATATGCTCAGTTTGGTGTAGGCCTTGCACGTATGGCCAGAACGATCCGTGAAAGAATGAACGTTAGGGATAATGAAGTGTTTACTCCTGTTGATCTGATTAATGCGAGAACTCTTTCTTCCGTTATCAATTCATTTTTTGGAACGTCACAGCTATCACAGTTCCTGGATCAGACAAATCCATTATCAGAAATTACACATAAACGTCGTATATCAGCGCTCGGGCCAGGTGGTTTAAGCAGGGAAAGAGCTGGCTTTGAGGTTCGTGACGTACACTATTCTCACTATGGTCGTTTATGTACTATTGAAACGCCGGAAGGTCCAAACATTGGTTTGATATCTACACTTTGTGTACATGCCAAGATCAATGATATGGGCTTTATTGAGACTCCTTATCGGAAAGTTCATGAAGGCAAAGTGAGTATGAAGGAATTAACTTTCCTGAGTGCTGAAGAAGAAGACCTGGCAAAAATTGCTCAGGCTAATACGCCTTTAGATGATAAAGGGCATTTTACAGAAGAAAAAATTGTTAGCCGTGAAACAGGTGATTTCCCTATTCTGGATAGAAATGATGTAGAATATATGGACGTTGCTCCAAATCAGATTGTTGGTTTGAGCGCTTCATTAATTCCGTTCCTTGAGCATGATGATGCTAACCGTGCACTGATGGGTTCCAACATGCAACGTCAGGCTGTACCGCTGCTTAGACCGGATGTACCTATAGTAGGAACCGGACTGGAAGCTAAAGCTGCAAGAGATGCAAGGATCCAGATTCATGCTGATGGAAATGGTCTGGTGGAGTTTGTGGATGCAAATGAAATTCACGTTCGTTATGATCGTGATGTGCAGGAAAAATTAATAAGTTTTGAAGATGATCTCCGGATTTATAAACTTACCAAGTTTATAAAAACAAATCAGGAGACATGTATAAACCTTAATCCTGCTGTTAAAAAAGGACAGAAAGTTAAAAAAGGAGATTTCCTTACAGAAGGCTATGCTACACAAAATGGTGAAATTGCTTTAGGTAAAAATCTGAAAGTGGCATTTATGCCCTGGAAGGGTTACAACTTTGAGGATGCAATAGTAATCAGTGAGCGGGTGGTAAAGGAAGATATGTTTACTTCCGTACATATTTCTGAATATGAACTGGAAGTAAGGGATACAAAATTGGGTGAAGAAGAATTGACACCTGATATTCCCAACGTTTCTGAAGAAGCTACCAAAGATTTAGATGAAAATGGTATTATAAGGATTGGTGCTCAGGTAAAAGAAGGTGATATTCTGATAGGCAAGATTACTCCCAAAGGAGAAAGCGATCCTACTCCGGAAGAAAAATTATTGCGTGCCATATTCGGTGATAAAGCCGGAGATGCCAAAGATGCTTCATTGAAAGCACCAAACGGAGTAGAAGGTGTAGTAATCGGCAAGAAATTATTTCAGAGAGCCAAGAAAGATAAGAATGGCAAAGTGAGAGAGAAAGCAATGATTGAGAAGTTAGAAAAAATGCACGAGAAGAATGAAACTGATTTGATGGAAGTGTTACTGGAAAAACTGGGTACACTTTTGGCCAATCATGTTTCTGCTGGTGTAGGTAACAATTTTGGTGAAATACAAATTGGTAAAGGCGCAAAATTCACAGAGAAGAATCTTCGCGGGCTTGATTTCGCCAATATCAATCCGTTGGGTTGGACTGGTGATCAAAAAGTAGACGACCAGACCAATACATTGTTGCACAATTATAGTATTAAGTTTAACGAAGAGTTAGGCCGTTATAAAAGAGAGAAGTTCAATATCAGTATCGGTGATGAATTACCTGCTGGTGTATTGAAACTGGCTAAAGTTTACCTGGCTGTTAAACGTAAACTGAAAGTGGGTGATAAAATGGCGGGCCGCCACGGAAATAAAGGTATTGTGGCTAAGATTGTTCGCCATGAGGATATGCCTTTCCTCGAAGATGGCACTCCGGTAGATGTAGTACTGAACCCATTGGGTGTACCAAGTCGTATGAATCTTGGACAGATCTATGAAACCATCCTTGGATGGGCAGGTCAGAAGCTGGGATTGAAATTCTCAACACCAATATTTGATGGGGCTACAGTAGATGAAATTGCTCAATACTGCAAGGAAGCTGATATACCAATGCACGGACATACATACTTATATGATGGCGAGACGGGTGAAAGATTTCACCAGAAAGCTACGGTAGGTATCATTTATGTAATCAAACTTCACCACATGGTAGATGATAAGATGCATGCCCGTTCTATAGGACCATATAGTTTAATTACGCAGCAGCCGCTTGGTGGTAAAGCTCAGTTTGGTGGTCAGCGTTTTGGAGAAATGGAAGTGTGGGCGTTGGAAGCATACGGAGCATCAAATATTCTACAGGAATTACTGACATTGAAATCTGATGATATTATCGGCCGTGCAAAAACCTATGAGGCAATTGTAAAAGGTGAGAATATACCAAGACCGGGAGTTCCGGAGTCATTCAATGTATTAGTACATGAACTGAGAGGATTAGGACTTGACTTGAAATTTGAGTAAGAAAAAGCTCCGGGCTATGAGTTATGAGCTACGAGTTTAATCCGATATCAATCGGTTCTCGAAACTCACTACTCATCACTCGAAACTTGTTCAGTTGGTATCAAAAACTAATAACTAGAAATCTGAAACAACATATGGCATTCAAAAAAGAAAATCGACCCCGCCCAACGTTTTCAAAGATTACAATCGGCCTTGCTTCTCCTGACAATATTCTTGAAAGGAGTTATGGTGAGGTATTGAAGCCGGAAACTATTAACTATCGTACGTACAAGCCTGAAAGAGATGGTTTGTTTTGCGAAAGAATTTTTGGTCCGGTTAAAGATTACGAATGTGCCTGTGGTAAATACAAGCGAATCCGTTATAAAGGGATTGTTTGTGACCGTTGCGGTGTAGAAGTGACCGAGAAAAAAGTTCGTCGTGAAAGAATGGGTCATATAAAATTGGTAGTGCCGGTTGTTCATATCTGGTATTTCAAATCTTTGCCCAATAAAATTGGTTATCTGTTAGGGGTAAGTTCTAAAAAATTAGAGACGATCGTATACTATGAGCGTTTTGTAGTAATACAATCTGGTATCCGTGCAGACAAAGGACAAAATCCTGGTGATCTGCTGACAGAAGAAGAATATTTGGATATACTGGATACTTTACCAAAAGACAATCAGTATTTACCTGATGATGATCCAAATAAATTTATTGCTAAAATGGGTGCTGAAGCAGTTCATGATATGTTACAACGTATCGATCTGGATCAGTTATCTTTTGATCTTAGAAATGCAGCTGCTAATGAAACCTCTCAACAACGTAAAGCAGATGCTTTAAAGCGGTTGAGTGTAGTGGAGGCTTTCCGTGATGCAAATACAAGAATCAATAACCGTCCTGAATGGATGGTTATGCAATATATTCCTGTTATTCCACCAGAATTACGTCCATTAGTTCCGTTGGATGGTGGCAGATTTGCATCATCTGATTTAAATGACCTTTATCGTCGTGTTATTATCCGTAATAACCGTTTGAAAAGATTGTTGGAAATTAAAGCACCTGAAGTAATCCTTCGCAATGAAAAAAGGATGTTGCAGGAAGCCGTTGACTCATTGTTTGACAATAGCCGTAAATCGAATGCTGTAAAAGCAGAAGGTGGAAGGGCCTTGAAATCATTGAGTGATGTATTGAAAGGAAAACAAGGTCGTTTCCGTCAGAACTTATTGGGTAAAAGGGTTGACTATTCTGGTCGTTCTGTTATCGTGGTAGGACCTGAATTGAAACTCCATGAGTGTGGGTTACCAAAAGATATGGCTGCTGAATTGTTCAAGCCATTTATTATAAGAAAATTGATCGAAAGAGGTATCGTAAAAACAGTAAAGTCAGCAAGGAAACTGGTTGACAAAAAAGAGGCAGTGGTTTGGGATATCCTTGAAAATATTTTGAAAGGGCACCCAATTATGCTGAACAGGGCCCCAACGCTTCACCGATTATCAATCCAGGCTTTTCAGCCAAAATTAATTGAGGGTAAAGCTATTCAATTGCATCCGCTGGTAACAACTGCCTTCAATGCCGACTTTGACGGTGACCAGATGGCCGTGCACGTACCATTGAGTCATGCTGCTGTACTTGAAGCACAACTATTGATGCTGGCTTCGCACAACATTCTTAACCCGCAAAACGGTACTCCGATTACGCTTCCATCACAGGACATGGTATTGGGATTGTATTATATTACCAAGGGTAAGCGCACTACTGAAACTGAAATCGTTCGTGGAGAAGGAAAAATTTTCTATTCTAGCGAAGAAGTGATCATTGCATATAATGAGCGTGTTATTGATATGCATGCCTGGATTAAAGTGAAAGCAAATATTCGCAACAGCGATGGATTGCTGGAGCATAAATTAATAGAAACAACTGTTGGCCGGGTTATATTTAACCAACATGTACCGGCAGCTGTAGGTTTTGTAAATGCATTATTGACCAAGAAGAATCTTCGGGAGATCATTGGAGATATTATTAAAATTACCAACGTTCCCAAAACAGCGAAGTTCCTCGATGATATTAAAACCTTAGGTTTCCGCACTGCCTTTCAGGGTGGTTTGTCGTTCAGTATTAATGATCTTATAATACCTGATACCAAAGAAGAATTATTGGATAATGCAAAAGGTGAAGTAGATGAAGTGTGGGAAAGTTATAACATGGGTCTTATCACCAATAATGAAAGATATAACCAGATAGTTGACATCTGGAGCCGTGTTGATACAAGGATCACCGAATCATTGATCCGTGAATTGGCTAATGACAGACAAGGTTTCAATTCTGTTTATATGATGCTTGATTCAGGGGCAAGAGGTTCTAAACAACAGATCAAACAGCTGGCAGGTATCAGGGGATTGATGGCAAAGCCAAGAAAATCTGGTTCTACAGGTTCAGAGATTATCGAGAATCCGATTCTTTCCAACTTTAAAGGTGGATTGAATGTATTGGATTACTTTATTTCAACCCACGGTGCCAGAAAAGGTTTGGCGGATACGGCCCTTAAAACAGCGGATGCTGGTTACCTTACACGTCGCCTTGTTGACGTATCGCAGGATATGGTAATTACAGAAGAAGATTGCGGAACACTTCGTGGAATTGCAACTTCAGCGTTAAAAGATAATGAAGATGTAATAGAACAATTGAGCGATAGAATTGCAGGCCGTACATCATTGCATGATGTGTATGATCCGGTAAGTGAGCAATTGATTGTTTCGGCTGGAGAAGAAATCACTGTTGATGTATCAAGAAAAATTGAAGAAAGCGGAATTGAAATCGTTGAGATACGTTCTGTACTTACTTGTGAAAGTAAACGTGGTGTTTGTGTAAGATGTTATGGTAAAAATCTTGCTTCCGGTAATATTGCCCAAAGAGGTGATGCTGTTGGAATCATAGCAGCTCAGTCAATTGGTGAGCCAGGTACTCAGTTAACACTTCGTACTTTCCACGTGGGTGGTGTGGCTGGTTCTGCATCGGTAGAATCTACGCTGGCTGCAAAATTTGATGGTACAATACAGTTTGATGGATTACGTACGGTGAGCTTTGATAATAAAGACGGTGGTAAATCACAGATTGTAATCGGACGTACCGGTGAGGTTCGTATCATTGATACCAAAAATGACCGCTTATTAATAACTAATAACATTCCATACGGCGCAACACTGAATGTAAAAGATGGCCAGAAAGTAAATAAAGGAGATATTCTTTGTACATGGGATCCGTTCAACAACGTGATCATGGCTGAGATAAACGGTGTTGTGAAATTTGATAATGTTATTGAAGGAGTTACTTACCGTGAAGAAGCTGATGAACAAACAGGTCACAGAGAGAAAGTGGTAATTGAAACAAGAGATAAAACCAAGATACCTTCTATTATTGTTTCTGGTAAAGATGATAAATCATACAACCTTCCAACAGGTAGCCATATCATTATCGAAGAAGCTGATGATGTAAGAGCCGGCCAGGTAATCGTTAAAATTCCAAGGGTCCTTGGTAAACTGAGAGACATTACCGGAGGTCTACCCCGTGTTACAGAGTTATTTGAAGCAAGAAACCCCAGCAACCCTGCTGTTGTTTCTGAAATTGATGGTGTTGTTTCAATGGGTGCTATTAAAAGAGGTAACCGTGAGATCATCATTGAGGCTAAAGATGGCGTACAGAAAAAATATCTGGTGCCGCTGACAAGACAGATTCTTGCGCAAGATGGAGACTTTGTAAAAGCAGGTGTTCCTTTAAGCGATGGTCAGATTGCACCTTTCGATATTCTTTCCATTAAAGGTCCGTTTGCTGTACAGGAATATGTGGTAAACGAGATACAGGAAGTTTATCGTTTGCAGGGTGTGAAGATTAATGACAAACACATTGAGTGTATTGTTCGCCAGATGATGCGTAAAGTAAACATCGTTGATCCGGGTGATACAAGATTCCTGGAAGATGATTTAACGGATAAGTTTGAATTTGTAGAAGAGAACGATTACATCTACGATAAAAAAGTGGTAACGGAAATTGGCGATAGCGGTAAACTACGGGCCGGACAAATTGTATCATTGCGTGAAGTAAGAGAAGAGAATTCAATACTTCGTCGTAATGATAAGAAGCCTGTTGAGTACCGTGATGCAAAACCGGCTACTTCATCACCAACCTTATTGGGTATTACCAAAGCCTCATTAGGTGTGCCAAGCTGGATTTCAGCAGCCTCTTTCCAGGAAACAACAAAAGTGTTGTCTTCAGCTGCTATTAATGGTAAGACAGATGATATGCTGGGATTGAAAGAGAATGTTATTACTGGTCATCCAATACCTGCAGGTACAGGATTGAGAGAGTTTGACAATATGATAGTAGGAAGTAAGGAAGAGTATGAACTACTACAGACTGCCCGTGAAGCGATGGCATTCGACGAAGAAGAATAAGAATGCTGCTTTATCTGATAAATAAAATCAGATAAGTCTACTAATATTTAAGGAGTAAGAGATTTTCTTACTCCTTAAATATTATTAAAATAGCCGGTTATGGGTTCTTTCTGTAAAATCATAAGAATCCGTTAATCTGTGAACGTTACTTATTTTTGCCCACCTGTTCAGGGTTAATTTTGCTAAAACAGCTTGAATGAAAAATGGATTACTTATTTGGAATGTTGTTCTAAGCCTGGTGGCTGGTTTTTTGCTTATTATGCACTTTAGCTCAAAAAAGAGTAATACATCTTCTTCAAAGAAAATAATGGGCGATAGTACAAACGCTGGTCAACAGTTCCGTATGGCTTATTTCGAAATGGATTCAGTTGCAGCCAATTTTGACCTGGTAAAAAACCTGAGAACAGAAATGAGTAAAAAAGAAGAAGCCATTAATACGGAAATGACAAATCTTACCAAAGCGATTCAACAAAAATATACTTACTACCAGAATCTTGCACAGGCTGGTAATTTGTCAGAGTCTCAGTCTGATGTAGCCAGCAAAGAAATGAAAGTGATGGATGATGAAATGAAGAACCGGAAACAGCAGCTTGATCAGGAATACAATAATTTTGTAATGACCAAACAAAATGAGATCAAGACTAAAATTGAAGATTTTCTCAGGGAGTATAATAAAACAAAAAGTTATTCCTACATTGTTTCTTATGAACAGGGGTTGTTTTATTTCAGGGATACAGCTTATAATATTACCACAGATGTGGTGCGGGGATTGAATCAAAAATATCAACTGATAAAAAAATGATCATGACTTTTTAATTGTCAAACGTCCTTGCCAACCCGGAGGGACGTTTTGCTTTTCCATGTGTTGGTCAACGAATAATATCTTAATTTGTGGGTATGGAAGATTTTAAAAAATTATTTGACTCATTTGCTTCCCTTAAAGTGGGGGTAATTGGCGATGTGATGCTGGACACTTATATGTGGGGTAGTGTAGATCGTATCTCTCCGGAAGCGCCAGTACCGGTAGTCTCTTTAAAGAAAAAGGAATACAGGATTGGTGGAGCAGGGAATGTAGCGTTGAATTGCCGTTCACTTGGTGCACAGGTGTCAATATTATCTGTTACAGGTAATGACACTGAAGGGTTATTGCTGGAAGAATTATTGCATGACAGCGCAATTGATACTACCTATCTGATAAAAAGTAATGATCGCATCACTACAAATAAAACAAGGGTTATCAGCCTTAATCAGCAAATGATGCGCCTGGATGCTGAGATAACAGATGATCTGAACAGCCGGGATAGTGAAAATTTGTTACGGAAAATTCAGACATATATTGCAACGATCGATCCGGATATTATCATATTTGAAGATTATAATAAAGGAGTGCTAACGGAAAAAATAATTCAGGAAACACTTTATTTGTGCAGGCAAGCTGGCATCCTTACCGCAGTTGATCCCAAAAGAAAAAATTTCTTTTCTTATAAGCAGGCTGATATTTTTAAACCCAATCTGAAAGAAGTAAAAGAAGGATTGAATATATTGGTCGGGGATATTGACCCGCAATCATTACAACATATTCATAAGGAATTGAAGAATTTGCTGCATCATAAAATTTCCTTTATTACTCTTTCAGAGAAAGGAGTTTTTTACCAGGAGGAAGCAAAGACTGGATTCCTTCCATCTCATCTTCGGACAGTATCTGACGTGTCGGGTGCCGGAGATACAGTGATTGCGGTAGCTTCTGTAGTATATGCAGCTACAAAAAATGTATACCTGATGGCTGAAGTGGCTAATATTGCTGGTGGTCTTGTTTGTGAAGAAGTGGGAACTGTAGCCATCAATAAAGAAAAATTGATGCATGAATGTGAAGCATTGATTTCATAATAATTCTGTCAATATCCCGGATATGAAACTTACTACATGATTTTTAAACTATATTTTTAATCACCCCGATTCATATTTTATCTAATTATATGTCAATATTTACCTTGGTTATTCATGGCGGTGCAGGTACTATTCTAAAACAGGATATGACGGATGAAAAGGAAGCAGCATACCGTAATGCTCTTCGCCATGCAATAGATGCTGGGTTTTTGTTACTTGAAAAAGGGAGAACAGCCGTAGAAGCTGTATTGGCAGCTACTATGTCACTGGAAAATAATATCCTGTTTAATGCCGGAAAAGGTGCTGTTTTTGCAAAGGATGGTAGCCAGGAAATGGATGCATCCATTATGGAGGGAAAAAATTTAATGGCGGGTGCTGTATCGGCAGTAAAAAATATACGCAACCCGGTTGAACTGGCATATACTATCATGACCAAAAGCCAGCATGTAATGATGACAGGGCAAGGCGCTTATGATTTTGCAAAGTTGAATGACATTAAAACAGAACCCGATGAATATTTTTATTCGGAGTTCAGGCATAATCAATGGAAACAAATGCAGGCTTCAGATAAAACAGCATTGGATCATAACATAGTAGTAAAGGATACGAAGTTTGGAACGGTAGGTGCTGCTGCATTGGATAAGCACGGAAATATTGCTGCTGCTACCAGCACAGGCGGTATGACAAACAAGCAATTTGGAAGGGTAGGTGATAGCCCGATTATCGGGGCAGGCACTTATGCCAATAATAAAACCTGTGCTATCAGTTGTACCGGACATGGTGAACCATTTATACGTGCTGTGACTGCCTATGATGTAAGTTGTTTAATGGAATACAAAGGCCTTTCCTTAGAAGAAGCAATGAATATAGTAGTACATGACAAGTTGATAAAGATAAATGGTGAAGGTGGAATGATCGGTGTGGATGCAAAAGGAAATGCTGCGATGGTTTTTAATAGTGATGGGATGTATAGAGGGTTGAGAGCTAGTGATGGAAGAAATGAAATAGCAATATATAAGTGACAATTTCTACCTGGTCCAGAATACATCACCGCTTGTATAAATGCTGAACCGCAAATCTTTCGTTTTTATCAGCCCTTTTTTTATTGATAATTTTTCTGGATCCGACAACACAACTACCTGGCTTTCTCCAGCTACAGTTATTTTTTTTCCCTGTACAATTATTGCTGTTGCTTCATCAATACCGATACAAGTATAAGAAGGGAGCATTGCCAGTACTGAAATCAACCGGTTGTAACGGCTTCGGACAATAAAATGCTGATCAATAATTATTTTATCCAACAGGCCAAGTCCTTCTGTCAGTTCAACATTGTTTGTGTGTATTACTTTAAATGTGGCGCTGGAGGAATCAGCTGATAATTGTTTGCCGGTTAACATTTGTTTACTCATTACAGCAGCACCTGCACTTGTTCCGGCAATGGTAGCACCTCTTTTATAAGCATAATGAATAGCCTCAACAACAGGTGTATGTAAAACAACATTCATAAAACGGGATTGATCGCCTCCGGTAATAAAAATAAGCTTTGCATGCTTCAGGGAATCAAGCCATTTAATGTCATTCACCTTGTCTTTTGTAAAATTAAGATTGGCAATAATGTTGGGTGTGGCTGGTTGAAGATCAGCTTTGATATAAAAATAGGAACTATCTGGTTCAGCACTTGACATGGGAAGTATGACGATATAATCCGTTCTATCCAGTTTAGCAGTCGAAATTAGTGATTGAATTAATGCAGGTGATCTGTCGCCACCACCAATAATAAATAAGCTGCCTCTTGGATCCATCAATTTAGGCTGGCTATAAATTGCCATTGAAACTAATAATAGAAAAGAAGATAAAAGAAAAGTTCTGTTTTTCATTTATTAAATATAGGGAAAGCCGGCGAATTCCTGATTCCTGGTAAACCGGTAAATAACTAAAGAAGTTCGGTAGGTTTCTTAATTTTACCTTTCATGAACAAGTATGCTATTATCGTTGCCGGAGGAACAGGTACAAGAATGGGAACAGCATTACCCAAACAGTTTCTATTGCTGAAAGAAAAACCAGTACTTTATTATACGTTGAAAACATTTTTAGCATCATTTGATGATCTGCAAATAATTCTTGTGTTACCTGTTAAGTACATCCCTATGGGGCAGGGAATAATTGATACTTATTTTGATAAAACAAGAATAAGAATTGTTGCAGGTGGTGATACCCGTTTTCAATCAGTTAAGAATGGTTTAGCGTTAATAAATCTGGATGCAATAATCTTTGTACATGATGGAGTACGTTGTTTGCTTTCAAAAGAATTGATTTATCGCTGTTATGACAAAGCTGTAGAAAAGGGGTCAGCTATTCCGGCGATTATTTCTAAAGACAGTATACGTCTGTTAACCGAAGTAGGCAATGAGACGTATGACCGTGACAAAGTAATGCTGATTCAAACACCTCAAACATTTCAAAGCACCATATTATTACCTGCATTTCAGGTTGAGTATGACGATAAATTCACTGATGAGGCAACGGTAGTTGAAGCTTTTGGAATGAAAGTTTCGTTGGTGGAAGGCGAGGAAAATAATATTAAGATAACCAGGCCTGTAGATTTGCTGATTGCAGAGAGTATAGTAGGGAGTCGGTAGTCAGGAGTCTTGAGCCAGTAGCAGAGTATATTCAACGTCTGGGTCTGACTCCTGACTCCTGACTCAGCACTCCTGACTCAGCGCTCTATTGCTCACTTCTTCAGCCATTTTAAATAGAACGGAAGCCGGTTTATTTTTAACGCCGGGTATAATTCATGAGTCGCTCCAAAACTGCTATAGAAGAATGCAAGATTAGGAATGTCGGAGCCTTCAAAATCTAATAACATATTTGATCCTGCATTGTCTTTTATAAATCCATCAATCAAAGCATGAGAAGCTCCCGTTTTTTTACTTTCAGGATGATTGCCTACCAAAATATAATAGGCCCTGTGATGTGAAAAAAAGAAAACGCAGGAGGCCAGCAGCTCTTTTTTTGAAGAAAAAATTCCATACGTAGTGGCCATTTGGTTGCCATGCAGATAGTGATAGAGTTTTCTAAAACGTTCAATATTCTCACTTTCTTCATTGCCCTGGCTTTTCATTTGTTGCACTGCCAATTCTATAACCTTTTCTACATCAAAGTCTTTTTGCAACGTACATCCAAGCTGAAATGCTTTTTTAATATTTCGTTGAATATTTTCTTTATAGCTTCCGTAAAGTGTCTCATAAGGCTTATTCAGGTCAAGTACATAATTACTTCTCTGCGTAACAAATTTTGGTGGAGAGCCTCCGATGTTATTGCTATTTAGCGATATGTCTATAAAACGGAATGAAGCTGTTACACATTTTATAATTGAGTTAACCTGCTCTTCCCTGATATTTTTTCCAAAAACACCAAGCTGTGCAGTAAGAAATGGTTGGTACAAATAACGGATGCCATATTTCTTCTTCCATGTTAATGGCATTACTGCTTCGTACTCATTCTCCGAATGTAGTCCTTTGGATAAAACCAATGCATCCCAATATTTGGACATCGCATCAAGATAAAATGAATATCCATAAATAAGACCATTGTCTGCACGATCAATACAATGATCCCATTTTACTTTATCAATTTGCTGATGGGTAAGATATTGTATGTTGGGCAAATCATTCATCAGAAAGTAAAATTCCTGTCAATTTTCCTAAAGCTAAAATTGGAAATATCAATGGAGAAAGAAATCTTCTTCCAGAATCGTTCTTTCTTTGGTATACTTGATTGGAAATAGTTTGTATAAACATTGCTATAGAAAAGCGGAATATAAATATTGACTGTTTCTTTCAGCAGTGGTATATGAAGACCAGCATCAAAAAGAAAACGGTCGGTTGTGGCTTTTTGTTTCCATGCTTCGGCATATGTTCCAATATCAAAGAAAAATTTCAAAGGAATTTTAACGGGTAATAAACTTAAAGGATTAATCGAAGCAGGAATTGTAGTGCTGAAATTAGCTGCCAAAAGCCAGTCATCTGTTTTTGCCACTTTATCGGCCAATAAATCAGTTCTTACTTTAAAGCCACCATCTCTTACCATTATTTGCTGACTAAAGAAACCTTCAAACTTATTACGTCCGGCAAAATAGTCGCTATACGTATAATCTTCGGCGCCGTTTGCCCCGGTCATATTCAGGTGATAACGATCAGTAGCAAATTGTTTTGTAAAGGTTTTTGAACCGGTGTAAAAGAACTTTCCGGCAAACAAACGAATAGATAACCCGCCTTGTTTTGCATAATTAAAGAAGTAATTGCCGGTAAAAGCAAAGCGAAAAAAATCTTTGCCCTGTTCTAGTTTAAGTTCGCTGCTATATGGATAAAGGATCCGGTTATTTTCAATGACGAAACGTAGTTGGTTCAATGTCCTGTTTTCACTGGTTATGCTGAACTTGTTAGCGATGGTAGTATCAGGACCGGGTAAGGTAATAACTGTATCTCTTTTGAAGTTTAATCGATCTTCGTTAATTAAAAAAGATTTGAATTGAATAAACCGGTTAAAGTTACTACGAAGATTTTTTTCCTTTAAGGTGAATTTTATTCCTGGTACTATTTTAGAAAAACCAAGAAAGACCTTTTTTTTATCATCGCCGGTAAACTCGTCTGTCGTAAATGAAGAACCACTTAAACCAATATCAATAGTTTTGAAAATTGATGAAGGGTAAAAACTATAAGAAGCTAATCCGGTACCTGCTATTTTTTTAGAACCTGTTGCATACATGGGTGCCAGGAGAAATTGAAAGTTGGAGGGTGGTAACTTCATATTAGTGACAAAACCGCCAAGCATTAGTTTGTCATAACTATTGGCACCAAATGATGGGCCAAAAAGAATCAAATTTCTGGTTGGCTTTTTTGCATACTTAGTCAGCGCTTTGACATTGAAAATAAATGTTGTTTTTGTACCAGTACGATGCTGATTGGGTAACACCCCTGTTTTACTTAAAAAGGAAAAAGCTGAATCAAGATTTTTTCCGCTGCTTTCTTCCAGTGCTTTTTTAAAATTGGCTGGGTGCGGATGTTTGAATTGCCATTGCCGGTAATAATCCTGCATAGCTTTATTGAAAATTTCTACACCTAATATTGACTCTACATAACGCAGCCATTCAGCAGTTTTATAATAGGCAACGAGATTATAATTCGACTCGCTGTATTTTTCAGCAGATAATTCGATCGGTTGATCAGTTTTAGTTACAGCTTTTGTTTCAAAGGCAATTCTGTCTATTTTAGGTTGAGAACTATATTTTTTTGTACCGTATTTGTCCTCATAAAAACTATTAATGCCTTCATCCATCCAGGGGTGTTCTCTTTCATTACTGGCAAGAATACCATAGAACCAGTTGTGGCCAATTTCATGATTGATCGTTATATCTAAAGATCTCCGGTCCATAGCAGGTGAAATAACGGTGATAGTAGGATATTCCATGCCACCACCAAAACTTTCCGGACCTTGTACTACCTGAATAATAGTATAAGGGTATTCTCCCACTAAAGAAGAATAATGTCTTGTAGCATCTTTGGCATAGCGGACACTATTTTTCCAGGTGTCTTTATAGGCTGGGGTGTAATAGGTTAAAATATCAATTATTTTACCGGATGCAAGTTGACAGGTATCCTGGTTTACGATAAACCGCTTATCAGCAAACCAGGCAAAGTCATGAATATTTGTTTGTTTGTACTGTAGCGTTTTACTTTGAGTGGAAGATGCAGGAAATAGCTGGTAGGTAGTTTTTAATGGCCCTCCTGTTGATGTTTTTTTTTCTTTTATTGGTTCCCAGGTGTAAGAAGATCTTGTTTTCAACCATTCTTTTTCTTCTGCATTTTGAAGTTCACCTGTAGCGGCTACTACATAGTTTTTAGGAATGGTAATGCTGACATCGAAATTTCCAAATTCACTGTAAAACTCACCCTGGTCCAGATAAGGCATCGGGTGCCAGCCTTTACTGTCATATACAGCCGGTTTAGGATACCATTGTGTGGCCTGGTAGCTTTGACCATCATGGCCGCCTCTTGAAAAATTGTAGGGGAGCTTAACATGAAATGGAGTGGTGATTGTTATTTTTTGTCCAGGAGGAAGGGGAGTAGGTAAAACAATTTTAATAATATCAATATGCTGCGGATGGTCTTCTGCTAATGCAGTAATATTATTTACTTTAAAATCTAACCGGTTAATATATCCTTTGTCTTCTTTTGCAGAGAAATAGAATTTAGTACTCCCATTTTCCAATGACTGATCTGAAAAAGCGGTTTTGTCATTCTTGTAAGCATTGGGCCAAAGATGAAACCATATAAACTTTAATGTATCGGGTGAGTTATTGATGTATTCAATTTTTTCAAATCCGTCAAGTGAATGTTCTTTATCATTCAGGGAGACATCTATCGTGTAATTGACTTGTTGCTGCCAATATTGCGTGTTTGCTTTTAGTGTAATTCCAAAAGACAGAAGAATTAAAAAAATGAATTTTCTCAAAGGTTGGAGTTTATTCAAAAATAAAATCTTAAATCTGCAATCTAAAATATTTTACTTGCCTTTCCCTTTATAAATAATGCGCAACGTATGTATCATGATCTTGAAATCCAATGCTAAAGAAATATTCTCAATATAAAGCAGGTCATATTTGCTTCTTTCAACCATTTCCTCCACATTTTCTGCATAGCCAAACTGTACCATTCCCCAACTGGTAAGACCAGGTTTTACCTTCAGGAGGTACTTATAATAAGGTGAAAGGGAAATGATCTGGTCAATATAAAAACGGCGTTCGGGTCTGGGGCCAACAAGGCTCATTTCACCAATCAGGATATTCCAGAGTTGAGGAAGTTCGTCAATCCGCCACTTACGCATGGTCTTTCCCCATTTGGTAATACGGAGATCATTGTCTGATGATAGGGCAGGCCCGTCTTTTTCAGCATCACTTTTCATTGACCTGTATTTATACATCCGGAAAGATTTGCCTTTATAACCAACTCTTTCCTGCGAAAAAATTATAGGCCCTTTGGAAGAAAATTTTACCATTAATGCCGCATAGAGCATCAAAGGTGATAAAAGTATTGAGCCAAATAATGAAACAACCACATCAATAAGCCGTTTGATATTTTGCTGCCATTCAGGCATCAGTCCGGTTTGCAAATCTATCAATGCAGCACCCATTACATTACTCGTCTTTACCGACCCGGAAAGAATATCAAGTGTACTTGGTTGAATTTTTATTTCAACGGCTTTTTCACTCAGCCGGTTAATGATACTTTCCAGTAAGGCCTGTTCTGTTTTTTCCATAGCCAGCACAACCAACCGGATTTCATTGCTTTCAATGATCTTTTCGAGTTCGTATAAACAACCCAGTTTGGGAATATGTTTGTGAATGCCATTCTTACCATTATTATCCGGAGGAATAAAACCGGCAAAACGATAGCCTCCATCATGCAGGCTTTTTTCTGTTTCTTTAAAAATGCGGATGGCATTCTCCTGGCTTCCCACCATCAGTGTATTGAAAAATACTTTACCCTGTAGCAACTGTCTTTTTACTTTGTTGAGTAATAGCCACCTTCCCCAAAATGTTAAAATAAAATGAACGGTAAAGAGGCAGAGAAATGCCAGGTAGTAATAAGTGTAATTATTTTGTACATCATCCAGCAGGAACACAAAAAAAAGTACCATACTTCCAATCAGACTGCAAATAAACGTAATGGTAAATTCAAATAATCTCGATTTTTTATACAACCTGCGATACGAGCCTACCAGGGTGTATAAGACCAGCCAGCCTAATGGAATAAAGAAAATGCCCAACCAGAATTTGTTATTATGCATAAACTGGTTTCCATCTGTAAGTGTTTCTTTTAGCAACCATTTTCGTATAAAAAAGAAAGAAGCCCATGCCATTGCTGCAGTAATAAAATCTATCACTGCATACCAGGCTATGGATATCTGTTTACCGGATTTCATGAATGAGTAATAACATTATTTCCTATCTTTTCCAGTATCTGGTGAGCAACATCCATAGCCATCAAACCATCCATTTCAGAAACTACCGTTCTCGTGTTATTGATAATTGCATACTTAAATTCCTCGAGTTCTCTTTTAATCGCATTAATTTCCGGTATAACGGGATTGGCAATAGCAATTGTTTTTCTACCTGCAGGAGTCTCAATCTCAAAAGCAAAAACATTTGCATCCTGCGGTTCTTTTAATTTAATAATTTCTGTTTTCTTATTCAGAAAATCGATGCCGATATAAGAGTCTTTTTGAAAGAGACGGATCTTTCGCATTTTTTTCATAGATATACGGCTGCTTGTCAGGTTGGCTACACAGCCATTGTCAAATTCAATTCTTACATTGGCAATATCCGGGGTCTCTGTCATTACACTTACGCCACTGGCAGAAATATTTTTTACATCACTTTTTACAATGCTTAGAATGATGTCAATATCATGAATCATTAAATCAAGAATCACACTAACTTCTGTTCCTCTTGGGTTAAACTGCGACAAGCGATGTACTTCAATAAACATCGGGTTTAGCTGCATGTCTTTAATGGCTAAAAAAGCCGGGTTAAATCTTTCCACATGACCTACCTGTAATTTAATTCCTGATTCTTTAACCAGTTTTACCAATTGTCTTGCTTCATCCATTGTATTGGCCAATGGTTTTTCCACAAAAACGTGTTTACCTTTTTTGATAGCTTTTTCGCACAATTCAAAATGAAAGTTGGTGGGAGCTACTACATCAATCACATCACAGGAATCAATTAGTTCATTGGCATCCAAAAAACGGGGTAGCTGATATTTTTCTGCTACCTCATTGGCTGTTTCATCGTTGGGGTCATAAAAGCCAACCAGTTCAGTACCGGGTATCTCTTTCCAGTTATTCAGGTGAAATTTCCCCAGATGTCCAACACCAAAAACCCCGATTTTGAGCATAATAGTAAATTAATCCTCAAAGATAAAGATTGGTTGATGGAGATACCCAGGATTTATAAACAAGTAGCTTAATTCAGCACCAAGGATTGGGCAATATAAGAGGGGTGATAAACAAACAGACAGGTGCCATTTCTAATCGTATTAATAATGGGTTTGCTTAATTCTACCGGAACAGCCGGGCAACCCTGGCTCCGGCCAATATAACCCTGTGAGTTTACATAATCATCGCAAACATAGCGGGCTCCGTGAATAACAATACCTCTTTCATAGGCTTTATCATTAATACCCCTTTCTAGTCCATCTAATTTCAGCGAATAACCATTCTTACCTTCATAGGTTTCCTTGGTAAGGTAAAAACCAGGACTGCTCATATAAGAGGAATTGTTGTTGGAAAAAGAAGTTGCCCTTTCACGACCGGTATTTCTGCCATGTGCAACTAATGTATTGAACAAGATTTTATAATTTTTTAAGTCCAGTACAAATAATCTTTTTTGATTACTTGGTAGGCTAAAATCAATAATAGATATAATGGAATCATTCAACAACTTGCCTTCTTCAACTAATTTTTGTAATCCTATTTTAGCAAAATCAAATGCCTGGTAGCTTAGTCCTTTAAAGTTAAGATGCAAGCTATCATATACTGATTTTAAAGCGGGGGTAACTGGTGCTGATTCATTAGTATTTTTTGTTGTTGAATCAGCCGGTGGGTGAAAAAATAGCTTTGTACCTGTTGCTGATTTGGCGAAAGCAAAAGGCAGATGCAGGATAGCAATAACAAATGAGGAAACGATAAGATAGAATCCTTTGATTTTTTTCTTCATGACTACAATTTAAACTTGCCAGCTAACAGGCAGGGATTAATAAATAAATGTTTAAACGCAGGGTTTTGGGACTTCTTATCTCAAAGGCAGGTTAGTTTGTTAATCTTGGGTAAAAATATCCTGTTAAAAATTACAACAGGACATTTTCAGGTTTTGGCAGTAGAAAATGACTGAATATCAAAAGCCATTTTAATTTGCGGACCGGACGGGACTCGAACCCGCGACCTCCGCCGTGACAGGGCGGCATTCTAACCAACTGAACTACCGATCCGAAAGATTCTATTTCAAGTTCCCGGCATCTATCCATCCCGATAGCTATCGGGAGAACTACCGATCCAAACTCCTTATAAGGTTTAGCAAGCTAAACAATTTTCAGGACGGCAAAGATAGCCATGCAATCTTTTGCAACCAAAATTTATTCTATTATTTATCCACTGATAATCAACCATTCAGGAGAAAAATACAGATTGTTATATAATCCTTAATTTAGCTTCTCATTTTATAGCCCATGCCAACTGATGCAAATAGACAGTTTCTGGATTTTGAAAGGCCTATCAAAGATCTTATTGATGAGATAGACAGTATGAAACATCGCCAGGAGAAGACCAAACTTGACCTTAGCGAAACTATTCAAAAATTGGAACAGGGTATCCTGGACAAACGAAAAGAAATTACCGAAAACCTTAGCAGCTGGCAACGTGTTCAATTAAGTCGTCACCCCGACAGACCATATACACTGAAGTATATCCAGAATATGACCGACAATTTTGTTGAGTTGTATGGTGACAGGAATGTGAAAGATGATAAGGCAATGGTTGGTGGTTTTGCAAGTCTCGGAGGCGAAACCGTAATGATCATTGGTCAACAAAAAGGTATCAATACCAAGATGAGACAACTACGAAATTTTGGTATGGCCAATCCGGAAGGCTATAGAAAAGCATTGCGGTTGATGAAACTGGCTGAGAAATTTAATAAACCTGTTATTACTTTGATAGATACTCCGGGCGCATATCCTGGTCTTGAAGCAGAAGAAAGAGGTCAGGGAGAAGCTATAGCAAGGAATATTTATGAAATGATACGACTGAAAGTTCCTGTTATTTGTGTCATTATTGGGGAAGGTGCCAGCGGAGGTGCATTAGGGATTGGTGTAGGAGATAAAGTCTTTATGATGGAAAATACCTGGTACACTGTTATCAGTCCGGAAAGTTGTTCCTCTATTCTGTGGCGCAGTTGGGATAAAAAAGAAATCGCAGCAGAACAACTGAGATTAACAGCTGATAAAATGCTGGGGTTTGGTTTGATCGATGGCATTATACCAGAACCAGTGGGTGGCGCACATTGGGATTATAGTAATGCAGGACAAATCCTGAAAAATTATTTAATACCAGTGTTGAAGGAATTAAAACAATTTTCAGCAGAACAAAGAGTAAATACAAGGATTGAGAAGTTTGGTAAGATGGGATTTTGGGAAGAAGTGTAGGAACCCTGTCCCTAAAGGGAACTTAGGTGTAAGAGTTATTCGAGTAGTAAAGAGATTCAAAGCAAATAGTTTTTCTTTCCGATACTTCCCTTCCTTGTCCAAAGGACTCCTTCGGAGGAGGGGCGAAATAAGAGTAGCTATTTCCTTTGAGAATATGGGGTGGGTATTGTACAGGGCTTTTGTTTTTCATACCCTGCCCCGCTGTTGTTTTGGGGGCATCCTCGTTGAGAACTTGTTTTGTTATTCTTTCCTTTTGGGGAAAGGAAAGAATAATCACAGTTGTGCAGAATATTTTTACTTATCTTTTATTAATACAAATACAATAACGCCTTTTAAAACTATCAACATTTATTAATTACTAATTTTTAATTCTTAATTATCTATTATCAAATGTCATTGAGAGAGAAATTCACCGGAACAGGTATTGCCATTGTTACTCCTTTTCATGCGGACGGAAAAATTGATTGGGAAAGTTTCAGTAAACTGATTGAATTCTGGATAAAAGGAAAAGTGGAATACCTGGTTGTACTGGGCACAACGGGTGAAAGTGCTACTATTCATGGGGAGGAAAAGCAAGAGGTATTCTCTTTTGTGGCAAAAGAAGTTGCCGGCCGGTTGCCATTAGTTGCGGGTATTGGTGGTAGTGATACAAGTAAAGTAATACAGGAATATCAGCACTTTGATTTGAAAGACTATGATGCAATACTTACTGCAAGCCCTGCGTATAACAAGCCAAACCAGGAGGGAATTTTTCAGCATTATAAAGCTTTAGATGCTGTAGCACCTTTGCCCATTATCATGTATAATGTTCCCAGCCGTACAGGTCAGAATGTTTCTGGTGAAACAACAGTACGAATAGCCAATACCTGTAAAAAAATATTCGCAACGAAAGAAGCCTGCGGCAATTTCGATCAGGTAAATTATATTATTAAGAACAAACCTGCTGAATTTATGGTCATCAGTGGTGATGACCCTATAACTTTGCCAATGATTGCCTGTGGTGCAGAAGGATTGATTTCAGTGGTGGCAAATGCTTATCCGCTTGAATATGCTGAAATGGTTCGTCTTTGCCTGAAAGGAAATTTCAATGAAGCCCAAACTATCCATTACAAATTTATTGATATTATTGCTTCGATGTTTACTGAAGGAAGTCCCAGCGGAGTAAAAGCTTATTTAAGCGAAATGGGACTTTGCCAGAATACTTTCCGGTTACCGGTATGGCCCGTGAGTGAAAAACATTTAGCAAATATTAAGGAATTGATGAATGCCGCTGGTTAAATCATGCTGATTTTTATTTTTACAAATGCATAAATCAATTCTTGTCATATTATTTCACTTATTGGGTTTATCTCTTTTTGCGCAGGAAACAACCAGGTTGGAAATAAAATCATTGCCTGCATATCATTCCGGAAGCAGTGACATCTATTTAGCAGGTTCTTTCAATGGGTGGAATCCGCAAAATGAGCAATTTAAATTCATCAGGGATGAAACGGGCAATTATTTTTTAGCCATAAAATTAAACCCGGGTAAATACGAATACAAAATCACCAGAGGCGGATGGGATAAAGTAGAAAGCAGGAAAGGAGGCACGGCTATTGAAAACCGGTTGCTGGTAATCCCAACCGATAAAACAGTTGAGTTAATCGTTGATGAATGGGCCGACCATTTTGTGAAAACTATCCCAAAAAGTACAGCCAGTAAAAATGTGAGAATCATTGATACTTCGTTTATTATTCCTCAATTGAGCAGGGTAAGGAGAGTGCAGATATACCTGCCGGAAAACTATGCAGCTTCAAAAAATAAGTTCCCGGTTTTATACATTCAGGATGGTCAGAATGTTTTTGATGATTCTTCTTCATTTGCCGGAGAATGGGGCGTAGATGAATTTCTTGACTCTTCAAAAGCAAAGCAATGTATTGTGGTAGCCATTGATAATGGTGGTAGCAAAAGATTGAACGAATATTGCCCATTTGACTTTACATTAAACCCTCAGAAACCAAAAGAGAATATTGGGGAAGGGATGAAGTATGTTGAATTTCTTGCAAAAACGTTAAAGCCTTTTATCGATAATAATTACAGGACATTGAAGGAAAAGAAAAATACTTTTATTACCGGTTCATCTATGGGCGGATTGATTTCATTTTATGCATTACTGAAATACCCGAAATTATTTGGTGGGGCCGGCGTTTTTTCTCCTTCTGTGTGGATATGTAAAGATGATTTATTAAGCCTTGTAAAAACAGCAGGGAAAAAGGTCAATGCAAACATTTATTTTTATTGCGGCAAACAGGAAGGCCCTGGTATGGTGCCGGATATGCTGAAAGCTTATGAAGAAATGGGGGCTGTTTCAAAATCGAAAATGACCATGGTGATACGAGATAATGGAAAACATAATGAACGAACCTGGCGAAAAGAATTCCCCTTGTTTTATGAATGGATAATGAAGTAACTACACTTCAAAACAAACGCCTTCCAATGCCAACTCTGTATTTGGAAATACTTCTCTTGCTTCCGATTCAAATTCTTCCAATGTATCATACTTGCTGCTAAAGTGGCCGATCAATAATTTTTTTACACCAGCTTTCTTTGCCAGTGCTGCTGCCTGTTTAGTAGTGGAGTGAAAGCGGAGCTCAGCCCTGTCCCGCAGGTTGTCGAGATAAGTGGTTTCATGATAAATCATATTAGCCCCTTGTATATGCGTAATAAGTGATTCATCATATTTAGTATCGGCGCAAAATGCATATTTTTTTCCGGGATCGGCAATACCTGTTACTAACTCATTGCTGATAACAGTTCCGTCTTTTTTCGTATAATCTTCGCCATTTTTTAACCGGTCATAAAACGTGGCCGGTATTTCATACTCTTTTGCTTTTTCCGGAAGTAGTTTTCTGGGCTGCTTTTTTTGTTCAAAAGAAAATCCATAACATTCTATCCGGTGATTAGTTCGAAAACATTTTACCGTCAGCTTTTCATTATCTATCAGTGTTGCTGCTTCGGTGATATGATGTATATGCAAGGGGTAGCACATCGTGGAATCAGCAACCTTTAATTGCAATTCAATTATTTCTTTTAACGGGGATGGGCCATATACATGCAACTCCTGCTGATGACTCAAAAGGTTAAAAGAGTTGATCAGGCCAATCAATCCAAAATAATGATCTCCGTGAAGATGGGAAATAAAAATGTGAGATATTTTGCTGCGTCTGATCTTGTAATTGATCAATTGAATCTGGGTGCCTTCGCCACAATCAACGAGATAATTATTACCATCAATCGTAACCACCTGACTGGTAGGGTGGCGGTTAAATGCGGGTACTGCAGAGTTATTGCCGAGTATAGTGACAGCGAACATGAGACGGTTTCGGGTTTTGAGTTATGAGTTACGAGTTCTACAAAGACGGGATTTTACTAGTTATTGCTGCTTGCCTGAGTGTCGAAAATATTTAATTTCTGCAAACAAAGCCTGAATATGAATAAATACAAAATAAAATTCGCAAAACGCTGTCTGCTTTCAGAAAGGGTTCGGTAAAAAACAAGCTGAAGATTTCTATTTTCCTTCTTTGGCAGGCAGGGGGCCTTCATCTAGAAATTCCCTTTCAATTTCTTCCATTTGCACTATATCCCATGCTTCACTCATGGTGGGGGTAACATTCATGATCTCTAAAAGTTCATGCTGATCAAGGAAATTTTCTACCTGTTTTTGCAGTTCACAAATAACAAAAGATGCATTGGTTTCGTAAAATTTCTGCTGAATATAGACTAGTTTTTCTGCCGCTGCCATGTCAATAGATTCAATATCTTTAAGAACGAGGATCAGGTTTTTAACGTCATTTTGGAGGTATGGCATCAAACAATCGCCCAGTTTATCTGTCATTGTAGCAGAAAGTGCAGGACCTGCAACAGTGATGGCATGAAATTTCTCTTTGGTATCCGTTTTGAGTTGCATAATTGAATTTTTAAGAATCATTGTCCTCGAAAAGCCCCGTCTAATTGACCATCAGAAGGGTGAATTAGCAGGGAGATGTTTTTAATTGAAGAGGCCCTGATTTGATTTGTTAAAAAACAAAGCGGTTGAAAAGTTATAAAATTTATAGCTTCAAACAACTAAAATTATCAACAGTACGTTTATAAGTAGAGAAGAACAGGAACCAAATTTATTCGTTAATATTGTATAACCCCAATTATCTAAATATGGATAATAATTTTTCAGCCCAGGTTAAAGAAATTATCTCGTTCAGCAGAGAAGAAGCACTAAGGCTTGGTAATGATTTTATTGGCACCGAGCACCTTTTACTCGGGTTGATAAGAGAAGGAGATAATACAGCCGTCCGTATCCTTAAAAGCTTTAACGTTGACCTATATGAGTTAAGAAAGGAAATTGAACTGGCCGTTAAGGATAAAACAGGAAAAAATATTGCCAACATCAATAGTTTGCCGCTCACGAAGCAGGCAGAAAAAGTAATCCGTGTTACTGTTCTTGAGGCGAAGGCTTTAAAGAGTGCAACAGTAGAAACAGAGCACCTGATGTTATCAATTTTAAAAAACAAGGAAAACATTGCTACACAAATATTAAATCAATTTGACGTGGACTACGATTTATTCAGACAAGAACTGGGCATCGTAAAATCGAACGATCCCCGGGCCGAATTTCAGGATGAGAATGATGATGATTTTGATGAAGAGAAAAAATATTCTCAATCAAAAGGTGGTGCCAAACAACCAGGCGCTGCTAAAAGCAAAACCCCTGTACTCGATAATTTTGGGCGTGATATTACGAAAATGGCTGAAATGGGTGCATTAGATCCCATTGTTGGACGTGAGTCTGAAATAGAAAGAGTTTCTCAGATTCTTTCCAGGCGGAAAAAGAATAATCCGATTTTGATTGGTGAGCCCGGTGTGGGTAAAACAGCTATCGTGGAAGGGTTAGCGTTGAGAATTGTTCAACGAAAAGTCTCCAGGGTATTATTTGATAAAAGGGTAATCTCACTTGATCTTGCTGCCCTGGTAGCAGGTACTAAATATCGTGGCCAGTTTGAAGAAAGAATGAAAGCGATCATGAATGAATTGGAAAAAAACCGCGATGTGATTTTGTTCATTGATGAATTACATACTATTGTTGGTGCTGGTGGAGCCAGTGGTTCTTTGGATGCCAGTAATATTTTTAAACCCGCTCTGGCAAGGGGAGAATTACAATGCATTGGCGCATCTACACTGGATGAGTATAGGATGTATATTGAAAAAGATGGCGCTTTAGACCGTCGTTTCCAGAAAGTAATGGTAGAGCCTCCAAGTGTAGACGACACGATTCAGATTTTAAATAATATTAAATCGAAATATGAAGAGTATCATAATGTAAATTATGACCAGGAAGCAATTGATGCTTGTGTAAAATTGAGTGACCGTTATGTTACTGACCGCTTGCTTCCCGATAAAGCTATCGATGTACTGGATGAAGTAGGAGCAAGGGTACACCTGAAAAATATTAATGTACCGGAGAATATTGTTGATCTGGAGAAAAAGATCGAAGATGTAAAGAATGAGAAGAATAAAGTGGTAAAGAGCCAAAAGTTTGAAGAAGCCGCTTCCTTAAGGGACACAGAAAAAAGATTACAGGAAGACCTGGAAAAAGCAAAGAATGTGTGGGAAGAAGAAAGTAAGCACAAACGTTTCCCGATAGGCGAAGAAGATATTGCTGAAGTGGTGAGTATGATGACCGGGATACCGGTAAAGAAAATGGTGCAGGCTGAAACAGAAAAGCTCCGGAAAATGGCGGATGATATGAAAGCGATGGTTGTAGGACAAGATGATGCCATTACCAAAGTAGTTAAAGCCATTCAAAGAAACAGGGTTGGTTTAAAAGATCCACGCAAACCAATCGGCTCATTTATTTTCCTGGGACCTACCGGTGTTGGTAAAACAGAGTTAGCAAGGTCATTGGCAAAATATATGTTCGATTCAGAAGATTCTCTCATCCGTATTGATATGAGTGAATACATGGAGAAATTTACAATAAGCCGTTTGATTGGAGCACCTCCGGGTTATGTTGGCTATGAAGAAGGAGGCCAATTGACCGAGAAAGTTCGTCGTAAACCTTATTGTGTAATTCTGTTAGATGAAATTGAAAAAGCTCACCCGGATATTTACAATATATTATTACAAGTGCTGGATGATGGGCAGTTGACAGATGGTCTTGGAAGAAAAGTGAATTTCAAGAACACAACTATTATCATGACTTCTAATATTGGTGCCCGCCAGTTAAAAGACTTTGGTGCTGGTGTAGGTTTTACTACCACATCAAAAATGGAACATGAAGAAGAAGCAAATAAAGCGGTAATTGAAAAAGCGCTGAAGAAAACTTTTTCACCTGAATTTCTCAATCGTATTGACGATGTGATCATTTTTAATTCACTGACGAAAATCGACATCTTCAACATTATTGACATCCTGATGAAAGGGGTGACAAAGCGTATGGCCACTCTCGGCTTTAGCCTGGAGCTAACAGAAGCTGCTAAATCTTTCCTGGCAGATAAAGGGTATGATCAGCAATTTGGCGCCAGACCACTTCACCGGGCTATTCAAAAATACCTGGAAGATCCCTTGGCGGAAGAAATTCTGAACCTGAATGTAAAAGCAGGAGATGTGCTATTGGCCGATGCTGATAATGAAAACGGGAAATTGTCTTTCACTTTTAAAGAGAGAGCCGAAGAAAAATCGAATGCCTGATTATAGTTTTTGATTTATTTTTTTAGGGGGTATCCATTTCGGTACTCCTTTTTTTATTATGACAGGTACTCATTCATATCATCAATGTGAAATAGTATTTTTGCAACAGGAATGGCAAAAAAAATAATTATAACAATTGATGGGTGGTCCAGTTGCGGAAAAAGTACATTGGCTAAACAACTGGCAAAGGAGCTGGGCTATGTATATGTGGACAGTGGAGCCATGTACAGAGCTATTACACTTTATTTTCTCCGAAATAATATTGACCTGGCTAAAAAGAAAGATATCAATACTGCATTGAATAATATTAGCCTTGAATTTGTTTTTAATTCTAAAAGTAACAGCAGTGAAATTTACCTGAATGGTGAGAATGTTGAATACCTGATTCGTGATCTTATTATAGCAGAAAAAGTAAGTGATGTGGCAGCCATAAAAGAAGTTAGAGAGTTTGCTGTGGATCAGCAAAAAAAAATGGGTGCCAAAAAAGGAATAATAATGGATGGCAGGGATATTGGTACCGTGGTTTTTCCCAAAGCAGAGCTCAAAATATTTATGACGGCAGATAATGCCATCAGAGTACAGCGTAGGTTTAAAGAGTTATTTGAAAAAAACCCTAATGTGACGATAGAAGAAGTAAAAGATAATATTGAGATGAGAGATTATATTGACTCACACAGAGAGGTAAGCCCGCTGCGTAAAGCTAAAGATGCCATTGAACTGGATAATACCAACCTTTCTGAAAAAGAGCAGTTTACTAAGGCGGTAGCGTGGTCAAAGGAGCGTATCAGCAGTAATTAATTTGTTTGGCTTGTGATATACTAGTTTTATTATTTTATGGTTAAATAAAAATCTGCGTTTTGAGTAAAGCAACTTTACGATTGTTGCAACCAATTATTGCCCTGCATATCATTATTGTTGCAGGTATAGTCGGGTATATGCTAATTGAGAAAGCTTCATTTCTTGATTCCCTTTTTATGACCACTATATCAATTACTACGGTGGGTTATGGTGAAGTGGTGCCTTTGAGTGATGCTGGAAAAGTATTTACCATCATTATGCTCATAACCAGTTGGGCTACATTTGCTTTTGCTATTGCCCGCATCACACAGTTTGTCGTTAACGGCGAAGTCAATAAATATTTTAAAAACAGAAAGCTTATGAAGAATATTTCAAAACTGGAGAATCATGTTATTCTTTGCGGCTATGGGCGCAATGGCCAGCAGGCAGCTCAAACACTCAAAGCACATCATATTCCTTTTATTGTTATTGAAAAGAATGAACAACTGATGCTGAAAGAATTGTCAGAAAGGGATGATATTCTTCACCTGGAAGGAGATAGTACAGATGATGAATTACTACGGCTTGCAGGAGTAGAAAGAGCCAGGGCACTTATTACAACACTTCCAGTTGATGCAGAAAATGTATTTATTGTTTTATCTGCCCGTTCATTGAATCCACTACTTAAGATTATCAGCAGATCGTCGGAGGCTGCAACAGTACCGAAATTAAAAAAAGCTGGCGCCGATAATGTAATTATGCCCGACTGGGTCGGTGGCACTCATATGGCTACCCTGGTTTCAAAACCTGATGTAGTGGAGTTTATTGATTTTATTTCTGGTGAACAGGGTCAGTCAATCAACATCGAATCTGTTGCTTACAATGATCTTCCTGAAGAATTAAAAGGGAAAAATATACGGAAAATTATGGAGTGGAAAAGAACCGGTGTTAATTGTATTGGAATAAAAGATCCGGAGGGTAAATTTATTATTAACCCTCCGGACGACACACAAATTATTTCAGGAATGAAAATTATCTTACTTGGCAGCCGCCACCAGATTATGCAGATGAAAGGAAACCTGCAATAAAACCTATTGCTTTTTCTTTATATCAAGTAGCTCAATCTCAAATGTAAGCATTGCCCCTCCTGGTATTTTACCCGAGCCGGCGGCGCCATAAGCAATCTCATAAGGGATATATAATTTATATTTTGATCCGATAGGCATCATTTGCAGCGCTTCTGTCCATCCGCTGATTACCTGGTTCACCTGCCAGGTTAAAGGCTGACCCTTATTGTACGATTCATCGAATATGGTGCCATCTAAAAGTGTTCCCCTGTAATGCGCAACAAATGTATCAAGCAAAGTTGGCTTGATGCCTGTTCCCTGTTTTAATACTTCGTATTGCAATCCCGAGGCTGTAGTGATAACTCCAGGCTTTAATTTATTCTGCGCTAAAAATTTTCTTCCTTCTTCAATAGTTGGTTTTATTTTCTCTGTCTGCTTTTTTTCCATGTATTTGGACAGCATTCCATTAGCTATTGCATCATCCAGCAGGGGTTTCTTTTTCGCTAAAATATCATTCACGGCCTGTATAAAAGCAGCATTATTGATCTTTACATCCCCCAATCCTTGTTGAATCAGGTTATAACCAGCAATTTCACCTAACACATAGCTAACTGAGTCAGCAGCCGTCTTTAAAATATTTCCTTGATTTGCTACTGGATTAGTTGCAGGCTTCGTAGCAGGTTTAGAGATAGGCTTTGTAACAGGTTTCGTATTTTGTGCATTTACTGTTATGATCGCCGTAAGTAGAATAGCGGATAAAATGATTTTCTTCATGTAGTTTTATTTTGAGGTTGCAAAAATACAAGATGAAACGCTATTTCTGCTAACTACATTCATTTAATTTCACGTTACATTTATTTGTTAAAATATGTCAAATTATTCGATGCCCGTCCAGATTCGCTGGTCAGACCTGGATCCAAATTTTCACCTTCGGCACTCCGTTTATTATGATTGGGCGGCTATGTGCCGCATTACTTACCTGCAGGAGAATGGACTGACACCTGCCTTGATGCAAAAAATGAATTTCGGTCCCATCATTTTCAGGGAAGAAGCCGTTTTCAGGAAAGAGGTCAACTATAACGATCTGGTTAGTGTTAATCTCCAGTTAATAAATGCACGCAGAGATTATACCCGATGGACAATCAGGCATGATATTATCAGGAATAATGAAATACTTTGTGCCACTGTTACTATTGATGGTGCCTGGCTTAATATGATTGACAGAAAATTAATTATTCCACCCAGCGAAGCTGTCCAGGTATTTGAGTTAATGTCCATGAATGAAAATTTTCAATGGACCAATTAAATTCCGATAGTAATCGGGACTGTTTCAAATGACACAACTTTAGCGGGAAACCTTAGCGCATATCCATTCACCAGGTTGCGAATAAAACTATTTTCTTTGTAAGCGGTGAGATAATTTTTTATAGATTCAGGGTCTGTGATGTTTGCATCAGAAGGGATATATCCCATTCCATAAAAACTTCCTTCACATACCAATATACAAGACTGGTCATCGCCATTTATCCCTTTATCAATAATGGCAAAAGTTGGTAATGTTTGTAATGAGTCGCAGGCCTTTTTCACTTTTTTATTATATACTGCCGGTGATTCCAGTTTTTTACAGGCACCTGTACAATATCCTTCTTTTATACCTTCACAGTTCCCCGTATCTTTTTGAATAAAGCAAAGTTTGGGGCAGAGTTGAAACTCTTTCATCAGTTTTCTGATAATAGTATGGCCGTCTATTATGTAATGAAAAGTATAAATTGGATGAAGCCTTTTCCTGTTCTTATCTATTGCCAGGCGATGATAACCATTCTGGTCTTCATATAGGAAAAGTCCATAGGTATCTTCCCATCGTTTTTGGGAAATGTTAAAAATAGGCCATCGTTTTTTTATTTCACTTGATTCAAATATACTGGCCATTAATTCTGTACCACAAGATTGAAAACTGATGGCATGAACATGCTCCATGAAATTCTGTTTCTGCCTGCTTGCTGAATTATTACTGAAATGACTGTTGACCCTGTAACGTATATTGTTGGCTTTACCCACATAAACAACTTTCCCCTTTTCATTGTGAAAATAATAAACGCCGGGTGTATAAGGTAATTGATTGAAATGTTCTTTAGGAACGTGGGGTGGTAATATGGCTTCTTTAGAATTTCGTTGCAGACTTTTTTGTATATGTTGTTCTTTATCATTTTCTAACAGTAACTGAAATACTTTTACTGTAGCAGCAGTATCACCTCCGGCCCGATGGCGGTCGGTTATTTTAATGCCCAATGATTGGCATAATTTTCCAAGGCTATAAGAAGGAAACCCCGGAAATATTTTCCGGCTAAGACGTACCGTGCAAAGTTTCTTACTGTTTAAATCGTAACCTGTTTCTTTTAAATGACTGTTTACAAAAGAGAAATCAAAATTTACATTGTGAGCAACAAAAACTTTATTATTCAGAATAGTGTATATTTTTTCAGCCACATCTTTAAATGCAGGAGCCGTGGCCACCATTTTATCAGTAATCCCCGTCATCGCGGATATATAATAGGGAATAGGCTGTCCGGGATTAATAAGCGTTTCAAATTTTTCAATGACAGTACTGCCGTCAAAGACATGAATTGAAATCTCAGTGATGCCATTAGCAGCAGCATATCCACCGGTTGTTTCTATATCTACAATTGCATACATACTTAAAAGAAAATCAGGATACCAAATTTCGGATTATTTATCGAATAGCAATAGTGAAAAATTTCTTATTGATACCATTTACATTAAAAGTAAGCTATTGAGAATGTACTCATTTGCCGTGTATTTGCACACAGATGACACGGACAAAACGGATGAACACACCTGCCCGACTGAGTCATTCAGGCGGGGATTTTTCTGCTTCGCAGAAATCCAGGATTTTGATTTATCAAAATAATCTGTGTTCATCTATCCAATCCGTTTTATCCGGTGCAAAATGTATTTTTAATCTAATTGGTATGATTTGGAGAAAGACATAATCATGCAATAATTAATAAACAATAAAAAGCCTGCTACTTTTTAAAATAGCAGGCTTTTTATTATTAGTATAATCTCACAATGTTTTAAGTACATCATTCATGCTTCTCACCGCATCAGCACTTTTATTAAAAGCTGCCTGCTCCGTTTCATTCAAATTGAAATCAAGTATTTTTTCCCAGCCATTTTTCCCGATAATAACAGGAACACCCAGGCAAATATCTTTTTGACTATACTCACCATCAAGGCTAACGCAACAGGTAAATAATTTCTTTTCATCTCTTACTATTGCTTCTACCAATGCTGCACCGGCAGCTCCGGGTGCATACCAGGCGGAAGTGCCTAATAAAGCAGTCAATGTAGCACCTCCAACCATTGTATCTTTTATAATTTTTTCTTGTTGCTCAGCACTCAGAAAGCTGGTTACCGGCACACTGTTCCAGGTAGCTAACCGAATCAAAGGAATCATCGTAGTGTCCCCATGTCCGCCAACAACAACTGCATTTAAATCAGATGGGCTGCAACCCAAATGCTGGCTCAGTTGGTATTTAAAACGGCTGCTATCCAATGTGCCGCCCATTCCGATGATCCTGTTTTTTGGTAATCCGGTTGACTGTAAAGCAAGGTATGTCATCGTATCCATCGGGTTACTGATCACAATAATGATGGCATTGGGAGAATGTTTTAAGATATTCTCTGCAACACCTTTTACAATTCCTGCATTTACACCAATCAATTCTTCACGGGTCATGCCGGGTTTGCGGGGAAGACCGGAGGTGATAACTACTACATCACTGTTAGCGGTTTTTGTATAATCATTGGTACTGCCGGTAATTTTTGTATCAAAACCAAGGAGTGTAGCCGTTTGCATCATATCCTGGGCTTTTCCTTCGGCAATGCCTTCTTTAATATCAAGTAAAACAAGTTCATTGCAAAGCTCTTTACGGGCTATATTATCAGCGCAAGTGGCACCTACTGCGCCGGCACCTACAACAGTTACTTTCATGAAAATTATTTACAGATGATTAAATTTGAAACGCTGTAAAGATATTAGAAACTTGTATTAAAGGAGGAAATTTTTAAACAATCCGTTAGAAAAATACTTTGGCCTGCAGCAAAATCTGATTGTTTTCAGAAGATAGTCCATATGTGCCGGTAATAGCCACTTTATTAAAGGGAATGAGTATTAAGCCACCACCATAGCTACTACGAAACTTATTATTGATTTCTTCATTGTGCCATATTTTTCCATTGTCAAGAAATGCAAATAAGCCAATTTTGCCGGTAAAAAAGAAGTTCCGGGTATTAGTCACCCAACGAATTTCATTGTTATTATAAAATACGCTTTTGCCATAAAATCGTTCACGGGGGTAGCCACGGAAATTTTCATTGCCACCCAGAATATTTAAGTGATAATAATCAGCTTCTCCATTAAGGGTACCTCCACCGCCACGGATGGCAATCGTAAAAGATTTCCCTAGAGGAATATAAAATGCCAAAGAAGCGGAACCTTTAATGAATGAGCTATCACTGTTTTTTAAGTTCTGTGCATAACCCCCTCCTAATGAAAAATGAATCCCTTTGGTAGGGTAAATTTTGCTGTTCACATTCTCATATACATATTTTGTTTCTACACCGGCAAATTGCTTACGACCAAAAAGGCTGCGATCAATAGAAGGAGTAGTAATCATAAAGTGATTTTTATCTGCCCTTACTTTTACTGATTGATAAAAAACACCCGCCATAAATGAATGGTGTTGCCCAAATTCATTGCTAAGCCCGATAGATCCATATAGCCTTTCACTTTTTACAGTATAATAGTTGAGTATACTGGAAGGTTTTTTTTCACTAGAGTTGCCATTACCAAAATAATTTTCTACGGCAGGCATATCAATTCTTGCTTTCAGTAACAAATCCATCTTACCAATGGTATTATTCATTTTGCCAACATATCCTGCATTAAAAGCTCCCCGTAAAAAACCATAGTTGGCACTTATTAAATGTGTATGGGCATATTCAGGTTTTCTCCATGGTTGTGGTGTGTATATAATATTGGCACTGATGCGGATGCCGGTAGAAGTAAATAAATCCAATGGGTCTTCATCAAAAACCTTGTACCCTGCCGGGCTCAATAATGGCAATAAGAAAATATTAAATTTACCGGTGTTGAGCGTGTCAAACATGAATTTCTTACCACTGAAAAAGGACGTTTTCGCATTACGGCCGTTGCTGATGTTTTTACCATCTATATTATCACTAGCAGCAGGATCGATGATGATAATTTTAATTCCATCACTGCTATTGCCTTCAAGAACAAACTCATCATCTTTCTCAAGGCTGTAAATTCTTATGTCAGAGGTTTCCCCTTTTTTAAATTCTCTCGAAAAATAAGGCGTATTCTCTACTTCAGCTTTTTTATTTATTTTGAAAATTTTAATACTTGTTTCGTCTGCAGATATGCGATTGATTACAAACTTTTCTTTTTTCTGCGATCCTAATATTTGCGGATGTTGTGCTAAATATGAATAATACTGTCGTGCATTTTTCTCCAGATCATCTCTATGAGATTTTAGTTTAGCTGTTAATAATGCCCCTCTTATCTTATATAATTCAGGAGGCAATTGCAGTACAGATTTTTCAATTACTGCATCAGTTAGCGCTGATTGTAATTCTCTGGAGGCAGCCACCCATTCTTCCAGGCTAAGCGCAGTTAACAATTTTCTATCCAACGGCCTGCCAGGCTCATTAAATTTTTTAATATTAGCGATGTGATAATTATAAGATTCCAATTGTGTGGCACCAAATAAGGAAGATGCTATAAAAGGATAGAATCCATCAAACCGGGTAAAGGCCTGATCTCTATCCCGGGGTATTGGTTTGTAAATTGTATTATCACCTTTTTTAAAACTGGCCCATCTCCATTGGTCTGCATGCCGGCCCCAATCACCAATCATCATATCGAATAAACGGGCCTTTGCAAACGCTTTTTGGTTTACCTGATTATCATGATCTTCATAAATTTTTTCATATAATTTTTCTGTACCAATCACATTTTTTGAGTATCCAAAGTTTGGAGCATCTTCCTGGTTTTCATCCGGTCTTTCTTCAATCATGTATAGTTGATTACCGTATTTTGTATTGAATTCACCCAAAGTTGATTGATGGGGTACAAATATAAAAACAGGTTTTGGATGATATATACCAGCTGCTTCCATCATGGGTGTAAGTGTTGCAGCTGCAAATGGATATCCGATAGATGCCTGGTCTTTTGCAATCCTTGCTAAAAATGTTCCCTGAAATTCATCCGGCAATCCGTTGCCAAAATCTTTATCTACACTTCTTAGTACATATTCTTTACCGGTTTTATCTTCTAATCGCAGACCCATGGTCTGGCGGCTGCCACCCGGCTTGGTGGGAACAAGCCCTCCCTTGGCGGTATCAAGATAATAATTTGGAACCCTTATCGGTGTATTCCATTCTTTGCGATAATGTTTGCCATATAAAAAATTATGATATCCACTCCGGTTATATTTTTTTCCAGGGATAACTACCGTGGTGCCGGGTACAGAATCAGCATTGGTAACAATAGTGGTTTGAGCTGCTAAATTGTTAATAGGAAAAAGAAAGAAAAAAGTAAGAAAAACAAAAAACCCTACTAAAGGTATACCAAATGTATTACTTGAAAATTTTGGTATGAGCATATTACATATAACATAAAAAACCATGCCACTCAATTTTCAGATAAACTACTGTTATAAAAAGTCAGGTAGGGTATATTTTACCCCATCAGGGGAAATGGTAAAATGTTTTTGGAAGTCTATAAAAATGGCAAACGAATTTAAAATTCAATTCGTTATAATTGAGGTACATTTCTGAGTTCCTTAGTTTCATTTTGAAACGAATAGCTTCCTTTTGCCAGCAACTATCCCTACCTTTTCTTTGCCGCCCAATTAGGATTTTTAAAATTTGTAATTTTTTATTATGGTAAACACTTCAGATATCAGCCGGGGCTTGGTACTAAAGCTTGATGGCAGTCTTTATACTGTAGTAGAATTTGGCGAAAATAAAACGGCTCGGGCGGCTGCCAAAGTGTGGGCAAAATTATCGGCACAGGTAGCACCGACGGCACCAGCACCTACAACAGTTATCTTCATTAAAAATAGTTTATAAAATGATAAATTTATTTCCCTACAAAGGTAATGGTTTGGAGTTTTGGTATAACCCGGTACAATTACTTAATGTGAAAGATTTGGACATTTTTTTTGAAAAGCAGGGAGAAAAATGTCTTTGTAATGGTTTAAAAATCCCCTCCGTTATTCGAAACTGATTTTTATTGTTTGTCAAATTCCTTTAAGATCTTGTCCATTGGCATGCCACCTTCAAAAACAGAAATAAGCTCTTTCTTCTTATTATAAAATGCAAGAAAAGGAAGAAAATGAGACTGGTAGTAACTGAATAAAAAATAATTTACATCCTGTGCCACAATGATGTTTTTAAAAGAAGCCAGCTTATATTTTTCACGGAATTGGAACATAGAATCAAAAGGCATAGAAGTGGCCATCACCACCAGTATGTCTTTGAATTGATCAATGTGTTTAATTAGCTCCCCTGTCTCCTGCTGACAATGCTCACATTGAGGACTGAAAAGCATCAACATGACTGATTTTTTTTTTGGGAGGTCACTTTTGGTGAAATAAGTTACACTATCAGGCAACAATAGCTTTACCGGAGGGAAAAAAGGGAATCTTTTATAAGGTGCCTGGAGTGAATCATTTTGAGCACAAACAGCACTTACAAAAAGCAAACCCGACAAAAGGAGGTATAGTTTCTTCATAGACCAAAGATAACTGGCAGAATTGAATTGCGATTTACCGAAACTTTACTAGAAACTCTTTGGGTGAAATGACTGCCTCTTTAAAATAGCAGCTTCCTTTTGCCAGCAACTATCCCTGCCTTATCTTTGCCGTCCAATCAGCATATTTAAACTGGAAATTTTTTATTATGGCAAATACATCAGACATCAGCCGGGGCTTGATCATTAACCTTGAGGGTAGTCTTTATAATGTAGTAGAATTTGGCGAAAACAAAACAGCCCGTGCCGCTGCAAAAGTCTGGGCAAAATTAAAAGGCGTTGATAATAACCGTTCAATCGAGAAGACCTGGAACTCCGGGGATACGATTTTCCCGGTAAGGGTTGAAAAACGTTACTACCAGTTTCTATATAAGGATGATACTGGATATAACTTTATGGATAATGAAACCTTTGAACAGGTTGCTTTACAGGCGGAAACCATTGATGCGCCTCAATACCTGAAAGAAGGTCAGGAAGTGGGTGTTATGATAAATACAGACAACGACCAGATACTTGGCGCTGAATTACCGGATAAAATTGTATTACAAGTAACTTATACAGAACCAGGCTTGAGAGGTGATACAGCTACCCGTACCTTGAAACAAGCTACCCTGGAAACTGGCGCAACTGTTGGCGTTCCTTTATTTGTAAATGAAGGCGAGTTAATTCGTATCAATACAAAGTCTGGAGAATATGTAGAAAGAGTAAAAGCCTAGGTTGAATAAATTTTTGAAAAAAGGCCTGAATTTACCAAATTCAGGCCTTTTTCTTTGATTTTAGCCCTTTTTTGACTCAAAATGATTGAAAATCGATTAATTCTTAATATTGATTTCATTAACTTCACCGCCAGTTCTTTAATTAGAAATGCTGGAAAAGTTCCTGCTAAAAAACCAAAACTGTATTTTAAATTTTAAAAAATGGACTTTAAACAAATTCAGGAGTTGATTAAAATGATCAACAAATCTAATATTGGCGAATTAAGTATAGAACAAAAAGATTTTAAGGTAACTATCAAGCAAAAAGAAGAACATATAACGCAGGTAGTATCATCTGGCCCAGTTCAGCAAGGTCTTGTATACACCGAGTCTCAACAATCAATAAGCAGTAATCAGCAACCTGCATCCGGTTCAGCCGAAATGGAAAAAGTTGCCGCGGCTCCCTCAGCAAATACTGTAACTATTAAAAGCCCGATGATCGGTACATTCTACCTCAAATCAGCACCCGATAAACCAAACCTTGTTGAAATAGGAAGCGAAGTAAACGCCGGAACAGTGGTTTGTATCATCGAAGCGATGAAACTCTTTAATGAAATAGAAAGCGAAGTAAAAGGTAAGATTGTAAAAATACTGGTAGAAAATGCATCGCCTGTGGAATATGATCAACCGTTATTTTTGGTAGAACCTGCATAATAAAACGTGGAAATGTGAAAGTGTGGTAATGTGGAAAATTGAGAAATCCGAAAATTAATTTAATAATCCACGAGTTAGGTTCACATTTATCACATTCTCGCATTCATCACATTAATATTTTATGTTCAAAAAAATACTGATTGCCAACCGTGGGGAAATTGCGCTACGTGTTATTCGTACAGCCCGTGAAATGGGAATAAAAACTGTCGCTGTTTATTCTACGGCCGACAGAGATAGTTTACATGTAAAGTTTGCTGATGAAGCTGTTTGTATCGGAAAGCCTCCAAGCATGGAATCCTATCTTAATGTAGCTCACATTATGGCAGCAGCTGAAATCACCAATGCAGATGCTATTCATCCGGGTTATGGTTTCCTTGCTGAGAATGCAAAGTTTGCACAGATATGTAACGATCATGGTATAAAATTCATTGGACCTACGCCGGATATGATTAATTCCATGGGGGATAAAATAACAGCCAAGGAAACGATGATAAAAGCCGGTGTACCGGTAATACCGGGAGGCGAAGGCCTTCTGCAAAGTGTAGTTGAAGGAAAATCGCTTGCAAAAAACATGGGTTATCCTGTTATTTTAAAAGCAACAGCTGGTGGTGGTGGAAAAGGAATGAGAATAGTGTGGGAAGAAAGCGAAATGCAAAAAGCCTTTGACAATGCAAAAACAGAAGCGGCTGCATCATTTAAAAATGATGGCATTTATATGGAAAAATTTGTTGAAGAGCCAAGGCATATTGAGATACAGGTGGCTGGGGATCAGTTCGGCACTGTATGTCATCTTAGCGAAAGAGATTGCTCTATTCAACGACGTCACCAGAAACTGGTAGAAGAATCACCCTCCCCATTCATGACGGATGAACTGCGGTTTAAAATGGGAGAGGCTGCCAAAAAAGCCGCGGGTGCCATCAACTATGAAAGTGTGGGAACAGTAGAGTTTTTGGTGGATAAGCACCGTAACTTTTATTTCATGGAAATGAATACCCGGATACAAGTGGAGCATTGTGTTACGGAAGAAGTTATCAATTTTGATCTCATCAAAGAACAGATAAAAATTGCGATGGGTGAAAAAATAACCGGTGAAGATTATATTCCAAATAATCATGCCATCGAGTGCCGGATTAATGCAGAAGATCCTTACAATGATTTTCGCCCATCACCAGGAAAAATCACTTCACTCTTTCAGCCCGGTGGGCATGGAGTAAGGGTCGATAGCCATGTCTATGCGGGTTATGTTATCCCACCTTATTATGATTCCATGATTGGCAAACTCATCACAGTTGCACAAACACGCCAGGAGGCCATCGCTACCATGTACCGTGCATTGAGTGAGTATGTTATTGAAGGGGTAAAAACTACCATTCCATTTCATTTACAACTGATGCAGGATGAACGTTTCCGAAGTGGCGATTTTAATACGAAGTTTATTGAAGGGTTTACGTTAAAATAAATGCTGCATATCTTCGTTTGTTTATTTACGTTATTACTTACCGTTATTATTGCTTTCGCTTTTCCGCTGTTTTGCAGAATTGATTGGTTCACGCAACTGCGATAAATACTGCCATCGTGCGATAACAGGCCGGCTAATTTGGAAAGTTGGGTTTTTAGTTGTTTTGTCCTGCTATATAATTCAGTATGGTATAAAATGTTTTTTGTTCACCTTGATACAGTTATTTGTATACGTATAAAAAAACCGCTTTACTGGTAGCAAAGCGGCAAAAACGGGTACGATTTTTTATACTATTATCTCAGGAAAAGCATTTCTCTGTATTTCGGCAAATACCATTCTCTGTCATCTACTAATAATTCAAGTTTGTCAACATTGTAACGGATTTCATCAAAATACAGATCCTTCACCTGGTTTTGATAAGCGATGGCTTTTGTTCTGATATTGTCCATATTATTACAAACTTTTCTTGACTGAATCATTTTTTCAACCAGGTCACTTGCTTTGCTGATATGTTCAGATATTTTTTCCAGGATCTGTTTTTGATTACTATAAGCAGCTTCATTCAATCCGGCTTCTTTTAACCCCTTGATATTATTGGCCAGCAGATTTTGATAACGGATTGCCGCAGGAAGAATATGACTTGTTGCCAGCTCGCCCATGATACGGCTTTCAATCTGCACCTTCTTAATATATTTTTCCAATTCTATTTCATGACGGGCTTCCAGTTCTGCATGGGTATAAATATTATTTCTTTGAAATAGATTTTTAGCTTTTTCAGTTACCATTGCATCCAAAGCGAGTGGAGTTGTTTTAACATTCGGTAAACCCCTTTTTTCGGCTTCTTTTTCCCAGGCATCACTGTAACCGTCACCTTCAAACAATACTTTTTCGCTTGCCACAATATATTGGCGGATAACATGCATGATGGCGATTTCTTTTTTCTCTCCTTTTTCAATCAGCGCATCAACTTCCGTTTTAAATTGTTTTAATGTGTCGGCCATAATGGTATTCAAAACCGTCATTGGATTGGCACAATTGGCAGAAGAACCAACTGCACGGAATTCAAATTTATTTCCGGTAAATGCAAAAGGAGAAGTACGGTTACGATCTGTATTATCCATTAACAATTCAGGAATACTTTTATGAATGTCAATTTTCAACATGCTTTCGTCTGTTTCATCCATTTTGGCAGATACTCTTTCTTTTACATCATTCAATACTTTAGATAAATACTTGCCGGTAAATACAGAGATGATTGCCGGTGGTGCTTCATTGGCACCAAGCCGGTGGTCGTTAGGTGCAGAAGCAATAGAGGCTCTTACAATATCTGAATAATCATGTACGGCTTTAATGGTGTTAACAAAGAAAGTAAGGAACATCAGGTTGGTCTTTGGCGTTTTACCCGGGGCCAGAAGATTTACACCTGTATCTGTAGCCATACTCCAGTTATTATGCTTGCCACTACCGTTAATTCCGGCAAAAGGCTTTTCATGCAGCAGTACACGCAAACCATGTCGGCGGGCTACTCTTTCCATTACATCCATCAATAAAGAGTTATGGTCAACAGCTACACTTACCTCTTCAAAAATCGGGGCACATTCGTATTGACCGGGAGCTACTTCATTATGTCGGGTTCTTAAAGGAATACCTAATTTATACGATTCGGTTTCAAAATCTCTCATATAGGCATACACTCTTTCCGGAATTGAACCGAAATACTGGTCCTCCAACTGTTGATTTTTTGCAGAGGTATGACCAAAAACAGTTCGCCCTGTCATTACCAGGTCAGGTCTTGCATTGAACATAGCTTCATCTATAACAAAATATTCCTGTTCCCATCCAAGCGTTGGAGTTACTCTGGTTATATTTTTATCAAAATAATTACAAACATCAACAGCTGCTTTGTTCAATGCATCTAAAGCTTTCAATAAAGGGGCTTTATAATCCAATGACTCGCCCGTATAAGAAACAAAAATGGTGGGGATACATAAAGTTTTACCTTGCCCGATCTCCATAATGAAAGGGGGTGAAGATGGATCCCAGGCAGTATAACCCCTGGCTTCAAAAGTGGCTCTTAATCCACCACTCGGGAACGAGGATGCATCAGGTTCTTGTTGAACCAATGCATCACCTTCGAATTGTTCGATGGGTGTACCGTCGCCCTTTAAAGTAAAAAAGGAATCATGCTTTTCGGCAGTAGTACCAGTAAGTGGTTGAAACCAGTGTGTAAAATGTGTTACACCTTTTGCTTCTGCCCAGGCACGCATACCATTTGCAATTTGATTAGCTACAGTACGTTCAATTTTTTGGCCGGCTTTAATCGACGATTGAAGGCTTTTGTATGCCTCATCGCTTAAGAACTCCCGGGCAATTTTAAGTGTAAAGACATTGCTCCCAAAAATCGCCGTGATTTTGGCAGATGCGTCAACTTTCACATCCGCGCTAGTTGACAGGTTATTAATTGCATTAAAACGAAGTGACATGTGTAATAGTTTTTTGCAAAACAAACACATTCGTCAATGGAATCCAATTTTTTTTGAAAAAAAATAACGAATATTAGTAAAATGGGGAAAAAGTCATATAAAAAATTTAAAAATGGCTTAATAAAATGAAAAATTAAGCAGAATCAATCACATTATTTTTATTCTTAATGTTATTGAAAATAAGTTCACCCAATCGTTTCCAATTTATTTGGGCCGCCATTGGAATGACAAGGAATGGCATAATAACACTTCTATATCGTACAATGGAACCAAGATTATTATTACTATAACCAATGGCGAGCAATAAAGTCAATGAGAAATAAACACAGAAATACATAAAATTTTTAGACCTGCTGCCATTGTTAGCTGTTCGCCAGAAAAGAAATAAAATAAATAAAAATAAAAGGATATCAATTTCAATTGCCGCAGCTAATGAAAGGATATGCCTCACATCACTTGGATAGGGCCGAATAGTAGATAAATTTATTGCCTGGGGCGTGTTTTTCAAAAAACTTAATGCGTTGGGCTCCAGGTCTTTTATTGGAATAGTTGAGCCGCCAATTGCAAGATTTTTAAAGGCCTGTTGTTTGTTTACAACCGCCTGTGGAAAATCAAGGCTGGGATTTATGTACCTGGCTGTAAAAAATAAAATCCCAAATAGCAGGTATAAAGAACTGAATATTGCTAACCCGTATTTTGGCCAGCGATTTGCCAATAGCCAGGCCAGTATAGCCGGCAAAATAAGAATAATAATAAAATTCCGAAGGGCCAATATCAATAACATTCCCGCAATAAGCCCAAGAATCCTTTTTAGTCCGATTCTTCTCTCCTTCAGACTAAAATAAATAACATAAACAACAAGGCTTAAGCCAGTGAAAATCAGGCCTTCTTTGTGTATGCCACTTGTCCAGTATAAAAAAGAAGGTACAAGGAAAGTTGATAACAGGATGGCTAATTTTTTTCCAGGAAAAACGTTTGTCATCACTTTGAAAATGGCAATTGCCCCAAATAAAGTGATGAATGAATAAAAAATTACATTAACATAATAATTGCCAAAACTGAGGATATTGAAAACGGAAAGTATCTTAATAAACATGTTTCCTTTCAGGTCATTCCAGTAAGAATCATTGCTTTCAAAAAATTTTGTAACACCGCTTTCGTAAGGATCTCTGAATAAGTTGGTAAAATATTCATGGGGGTCATTAAACAGTAAATGATATTCCTGGATACTATTGGTATGAAAACCCCAGGTATCCTGCATTTGAGCAAGCCCGCCATAATACAAACCAATCCAGCCATAAAAAATACCCGCCATCACTTTTAATAAAAAAATGATGATAAGTTGGGACTGGCTTAATCCTGTGCTGGTAAAAAATTTAACTTTCGTAACCAGCCATGCAAACAAAACGAGATAGGCAACAAAAAGAAGGTACTCCAAAACAGCATGATTTTATCCCGCAAAATAACTATAATTGACGTGATTGTCAGCACAAAGTTGACAAGTTCTGTTCATCCTCAATGTTACAGCCTGTAAATTTGCAACTTGCCGGCCGGAGCATAATATGAAAGCTTTATTCAAACATTTTTAAGAGCTTATTTAACTATTTTACCGATATGGAAATTACCGTAAAAACTGCTGAACAACTTCGATTAACCGCTGAAGAATTTGAAATGATTAAACTAAAGCTGGGACGAACACCCAACTTTAATGAACTATGTGCTTTCTCTGGAATGTGGAGTGAACATTGTAGTTATAAAAATTCCATTAAGTGGTTAAAAACATTGCCAAGAGAGGGTGGCAGAATGTTGGTAAAGGCTGGTGAAGAAAATGCCGGATTAATGGATATTGGCGATGGCCTTGGTGTAGTCTTTAAAATTGAATCCCACAATCACCCATCTGCCATTGAACCTTTCCAGGGAGCAGCAACAGGTGTAGGTGGAATACATCGTGATATTTTTACAATGGGTGCGAGGCCGATTGCAGCTTTGAATTCACTTCGTTTTGGCAACCTGGAAGAAGATAAAACGCAACACCTTTTGGCAGGAATTGTACATGGGATAGGTCATTATGGAAATTGTTTTGGTGTGCCAACGGTTGGCGGTGAAATATATTTCGATAAATGTTACCATACTAATCCATTGGTAAATGCGATGAGTGTTGGTATTGTAAAAGCAGGCGAAACGGTTTCTGCAACAGCACTTGGAAAAGGAAACCCGGTAATGTTTGTAGGAAGTGCAACCGGCAAAGATGGTATTGGTGGTGCTTCATTTGCTTCGGCTGTTATCACCGCTGAAAGCACTCAGGAGTTGCCAGCGGTTCAGGTTGGCGACCCTTTCCAGGAAAAGAAATTATTAGAAGCTTGCCTTGAAGTGATACAAACCGGGGCAGTTGTTGGTATGCAAGACATGGGTGCTGCCGGAATTATTTGCTCTACTGCGGAGATGAGTGCTAAAGGTGAAGTGGGTATGAGGATTGATTTGGATAAAGTACCAACACGCCAAAGTAACATGAAGACCTGGGAACTATTGTTAAGTGAAAGCCAGGAGAGAATGTTATTGGTTGCAATAAAAGGAAGGGAAGAAGAAGTGATAAAAATTTTTTCAAAATGGGATTTACCCTGTTCGGTAATTGGTGAAGTTACTGATGATGGCTTGTTAGATTTCTATATGAAAGGGCAGCTTGAAGCTTCATTACCGGCTTTTGAACTGGTATTAGGTGGCGGTGCACCGCAATATGAAAGGGAATACAAAGAGCCGGGATATTTTGCTAAAATTAAAGAATTCAATCCTGCTGCTATTGAAGTGCCCATGGATTTAAAAGCGATTGCTGAAAAATTAATTCAGCTTCCGTCTATAGCATCAAAGAGATGGATTTACAATCAGTATGATAGTATGGTAGGTACTAATAATACATCTGTAAATGCGCCAACAGATGCACCCCTGGTTATTGTAAAAGGTACTTCCAAAGCTTTGGCAGTAACCACAGATTGTAACAGTCATTATGTTTTTGCTGATCCTTATGTAGGGACAATGATTGCTGTGAGTGAGGCCGCCAGAAATATTGTTTGTAGTGGTGGCTTGCCCCTTGGAGTTACCAACTGTTTAAATTTTGGTAATCCATATGATCCCGAAGTCTATTATCAATTTGTACATGCTATCAAAGGAATGGGAGAGGCTTGTGTAAAATTTGATACACCTGTTACAGGCGGTAATGTTAGTTTTTATAATCAGAATCCTGATGGCCCGGTATTCCCAACACCAACTATCGGAATGGTTGGGTTGCTGGAAGATATTAATAACAAAATGACATTGAATTTTAAAGAAGAGGGAGACCTGATATTTTTAATGGGGGCTTCCAATAACGATATCAATTCTTCTCAATACCTGAATAAAATTTGCGGAGTAGAATTTTCGCCCGCACCTCATTTTGAGTTGGAGGAGGAATTTTTATTGCAACAAAAAATTACTGAATTGATTAAAAGCGGCATAATAGAATCTGCACATGATGTCAGCGAAGGCGGTTTGTTTGTTACATTGTTGGAATCAGGATTTCACCGAAACCTTGGTTTTGATGTAGTGGCAGCAGACTATACAATCAGGAAAGATGCACAATGGTTTGGCGAAAAGCAAAGTAGGGTAGTTGTTACAGTAAAAGCAGAAAGAGTACTTGATTTTAAAAAAATGGCAGGCAATCATCCATTTGAAGAATTGGGAATAGTAACAAATGGTTCTGTTGAAGTAGATGGAATGGAATGGGGATTTATTAACGAGTGGAAAAATAAATATGATACCGCTATTGAAAACTATTTATTAAAAGAAGAAGCCGGATCGGCATTAGGCCCCCTCTAAATCTCCCCGCAAGGGGGAGACTTGCTAAACACAGACCCTTGCTAAATAAAGTCTCACTATAATGTTTTATGTTAATCTATGGCGAATAAGAAAAAAATGATTTTGTTAACTGGGGCTGCCGGTTTTATCGGCAGTTACTTGCTTGGCTATCTGAATCACCTGGGATATTCAAATATTATTATTGCAGACAATTTTAGTGAAGAAGATAAGTGGTTCAATTTCGATGCTAAACAATTTGTAGCAAAGGTTGACCGGGATGAATTATTTGATTGGCTGGCAAAAGAACAACCCGCCATATCATTTGTTTTCCACCTGGGTGCCAGGACCAATACTACAGAATTTGATTATGCGATTCATGAAAGATTAAACCTGGAATATTCTAAGAAAGTCTGGAACTATTGTGCAGCAAAAAATATTCCCCTCGTCTATGCATCTTCTGCTGCTACATATGGCAGTGGTGAATTTGGTTACAACGACAGTCACGACATAGTAGATAAACTGCAACCGTTGAATCCTTATGGTATTTCCAAAAACGAGTTTGACAAATGGGCAATTAAGAATAGTCAGGAGTCGGTAGTCGGGAGTCGGGAGCCAAGACCTCCGTTTTGGGTGGGATTAAAATTCTTCAATGTGTATGGTCCCAATGAATATCACAAAGGGCGAATGGCCAGTGTAATATTTCATTCCTTTAATCAAATCAGGACAACAGGAAAAGTAAAACTATTCAGATCACATAAATCTGGATTTAATGACGGTCAGCAACTCAGGGATTTTATTTATGTAAAAGATATTGCTGCCGTTTGTTATTGGTTGATGGAAACCCTTCCTCATACGCAGGGTGACAACCCGCCGGACAAAACATTCGCTTCAGGGTTATATAACCTGGGTACCGGAAAGGCAAGAACATTTGAAGATCTTGCAAAAGCAACTTTTGCTTCTATGGGAAAAGAGCCAACTATTGAATATATTGATATGCCGGCAGACATACGGGATAAATACCAATACTTTACAGAAGCAACTATGAACAAGTTGCGTAGTGCCGGTTATACAGATAATTTTTATTCATTGGAAGAAGGAGTCGAAGATTATGTAGTAAATTATCTGCTGAAGAAGGAATATTATTAGAACCTTACCCAATCACCTTTCATTATATATATCTGCGATTATCAATAACAGTTTAGTAAAGGTGGCGTGTCTTGGTTAGATAACAAAAAGGAGCAACTTTCGCTGCTCCCTTTGTCAAATATTCACAACACGAAAAATTATTTCTTTGGCATCAATACGGCATCAATAACATGAATTACGCCATTAGAAGAAGTAAGGTCAGCGGCTGTAACATTAGCACCATTGATCATTACTTTACCTTCTTTAATTGAAACAGTCAATTCTCCACCCTGAAGTGTTTTAACTTTCTGACCATCTTTTAAATCAGCGGCTTTTACTGAACCAGCTACCACATGGTAGGTAAGTATATTTGTAAGATCTGCTTTCTTTTCAGGAGTTAATAAGCTTTCTACCGTTCCAGCTGGTAATGCGCTAAATGCTGCATTAGTTGGAGCAAATACTGTAAATGTACCAGCACCTTTCAACGTTTCTACAAGGCCGGCAGCTTTAATAGCAGCCACTAATGTTGTATGATCTGCAGATCCGGCAGCTACATCAATTACGTCTTTTGGAGCATCCATTTTTGGTTCCATTGACTCTTGTTTTACCGCTGTTGTATCTTCAGCAGGTTTTTTTTCGCCTTTATTATCACAGGCTACAAATGTGGCTGAGGTTAATACGACAGCGGCGAATAATGAGAAAAAATTCTTTTTCATAAATGTGTTTTTTTTGATTTAGTTTATAGTGAAACAGCTGCCCGATGAAATTGTTTGCCAAATACCTGAAATAATTTATTTTATTTTTATTGTTTAAATAGTATGATTAGTAATATCCGTTTCGTTAAACAGACTGTTCTCCCAGGCCTTCCTATCTTTACAAAAAAATACTATGAGTAGAAGAATTGCAATAATTGGGGGCGGAAACCTGGGCGCCTCCATCGCTGACGGATTAATACAAAGCGAATTTAGCCGTCCTGTAGAATTGACAATCACCCGCCGTAATCTTGCTTCACTTAGCCGTTTTGCAGAACGGGGTTGTATGGTGCATAGTGATAACAAAAAAGCGGTGAGAGAAAGTGAAGTAATTATTCTTGCAGTAAAACCATATAATTATGGAGAGATCATTAAAGATCTCAAAGCAGTATTTAATCCTAAAAAACATGTTGTAGTTTCTGTGATAACGGGAGCGTGGATTGAGCAATTGCAACAGGCTATAGGTAAACCTGTGCCTGTAATCAGGGCAATGCCTAATACAGCCATTGCTATACAGCAAAGCATGACCTGTCTCGCACATTCCGGCGCATCACCTTCGCAATTAAATTATATACAGCAATTGTTTGACCAATTGGGCAAAACAGTAATGATAGATGAAAAATTGATGGACGCCGCAACTATTCTGGGTGCTTGCGGTACTGCCTATGCGATGCGTTATATCAGAGCTAATATACAGGGTGGTATAGAAATTGGTTTTGATGCCACTACCGCTTCGTTGATTGCCGCACAAACGGTGAAAGGAGCTGCCGAATTATTATTACAGAAAAATACCCATCCCGAACAGGAGATTGATAAGGTAACTACTCCAAAAGGCTGCACCATTGCCGGGTTAAATGAAATGGAGCACCAGGGATTTAGTTCTTCGTTGATAAGAGGTATCGTTACCAGTTATAAGAAAATTGCAAAGGATTGAAAAGTACGGCTATAAATACTTCAAAAATTTACTATTAGTCACTTTTGTTTTTAATGGATAGTTTGTAACTTGTACTAAATATTTCTTATGAGTAAACTGAAAGATGAAGTAATGAAATGTTCTAAAGCAGAACAATTTGAAATATACGAGGCTATTGAATCTAAGTTATTCGGAGAGAACCAATCCTCACTTACCAAAGAACAGATGGAATTTGTAAATGAAAGATTAGCTATAATAGATTCAGGAGCTGCCACATTTCTCAGCCCGGAACAATTAAGACAGGAGCTTGACAAAATAACCGGATGAACCTTCGATTAAAAATTTTAACCGAAGCATCAGTTGATATTAAAGAATACACGACTTGGTATAGAAATATTTCTCCCTTGCTTTCGACTCGGTTTGTTTCCCAGCTTTATGATGGATTTGCAAAGATTGTTGACAATCCTGATGCATGGTTCAATCTTGCAGCAAGAGTAAGGCGTTACAAACTTCCAAATTTCCCATACCTTATATTATTTTTTGAAGAGCCGGGCTACATTGTAGTTTTTGCCGTTATCCATGAAAAAAGAGACCCCAAAAACTGGAAGCGAAGGTTTAGAAAAAAGTAATCACTATTCATCGTTCTGTAATTCTATTCAGCATCTCGCCGAAGGCGAAAGAATGAAACGGAGAAACTGAAAGTTTCCCAGAGCAAAGAGTTAAATGAAATGGAACACCAGGGATTTAGTTGTTCGTTGATTAGAGGTATCGGTACCAGTTATAAGAAAATTGCGAAGGATTAAAAGAATCCTGAAAAGCATATTTTTTTAATTCATCTATACAAAACGTATGGTTTCGCCTATTTATACTTTCGCCAATTACAAATTATAAGGTCAAAAAACGACATATGGTAATGAAAGAATAATTTAAATCATTTAAATAATCCTTTACCGAACTCAGGTTCTATTGCTTATACACCACCCCATCTTTCATTACAAAAACAACTTTTTCAAAAACCCTGGCATCTTTTAACGGGTCACCATCAATGGCAATTATATCTGCCAGTTTTCCCACTTCAATGCTTCCGAGTCTATTTTTTTCACCTAATAATTCAGCGGCATTGATAGTAGCTGCTTTTATCGCTTCCATAGCCGGCATACCAGCTTCGATCATGTATCCAAATTCTATCCAGTTTTTTCCATGGGGGAATACGCCGGCATCAGTACCAAATGCAATTTTTACTCCCGCCTTATAGGCTTTAGCAAAAGTGGCTTGTATCTGTAAACCTGTTGTTAATGCTTTGGGCGTTACAATTTCTGAATAATATCCGGGGATTTTTGCACTGTCTGCGGTAGATTTTCCGGCAATAATAGTAGGTACCAGCCAGGTGCCATATTGTTTCATCAATTGAATTCCTTCATCATCCATAAACGTACCATGTTCGATAGAATTTACTCCAGCCCTTATGGCTCTTTTCATTCCTTCAGGACCATGTGCATGGGCAGCTACTTTAAATCCATAATCTTTTGCTGCCGCAACAATAGCCTTTATTTCTTCTTCGGTAAACTGTGCATTGGCACCATCTTTTGCCTGGCTCAATACACCACCTGTTGCCGTTATCTTTATCAGGTCCGATCCTTCTTTGTATCGCTGTCTTACGGCCTGGTAAGCATCTTCCACACCATTTATTACACCTTCTTTTGGTCCGGGGTCCCCCATTAAATCTTTACGGTAACCATTTGTGGGGTCTGCATGTCCACCCGTAGTGCCAATAGCTTTTCCTGCTGTGTAAATTCTGGGTCCTATTACTAATCCTTTGCTGATAGCATTGCGTAAAGAAATATTTACACCACTACCACCAAGATCTCTAACAGTGGTAAATCCGGCGAGTAAAGTAACATTGGCGTATTTAATAGATTCAAAAGCTACGTCTGTTGGATTAAGGGTGAACCTGTCTGCAAGGTTTCCTTTTTTTGTTTCCTGTTCAAGATGCACATGCATATCAATCCATCCGGGAGTTACTGTTTTAGTCTTCAGATCAATTGATTTATCACCGGTACCAGCAGTAGAAAAACCATTGGTAACTGCAATAATTTTATTTTTCTCCACTACAATTGTCATATTCTTTATTGGTTCATTGGAAATGCCATCTATCAATGTACCACACCATATATATGTTTTTTGGGCAAAGCAAAAAGAAATACAAATAGATCCCAAAAAAGTTAACAGTAGTTTTTTCATTTTAAGTTAGTTGAAATACTAAAATAATGCAATCAATCAATAAGTTGTAATTTACTTCATAGCTTTAGCGTAGAAATAAAGTATGAAACTAAAAGCACACCTTTTTATCATTTCCGCCTTTTTTATTGTGTCAGCGGGATGTAACAGCCAGTTACAAAAAGAGTTTACAGAAAGGAAACTTCTGATAGCCAGCAAACAAACTGTAACGGTGAAGGAATTGAGTCTTTCCATTACAAATAATGGTTGTGGCAGAGAATGGGTAGATGGTGCTGAGAGACCTTATTGCGACCTTGAAATAAAGCGAAAAGATTCAATAATTCATGCCGGGGCCGATTTTAAGCCGATTTATATCGGCAATATTGAAATCAGGATTGACAAAATGAACCCCTGGGGAAGGGTAGAAGACAGCATACCGCCAGGTGGTTGCCGGCTCTGGGTTAGGAAATTACCCAGCCGTTAGTTTCTTAACCTGTATATCAGCCTATTACTCACAAATCTTCTTTTCCACGCAATATTATATCAACTGTGGATATGAAATTTTAATGACCCGGAAAATTCATTTAGTTTTACATGACCTCCCGGAGTTTCTCCTTTATTTATTCTTCCGTTGGTCAAAATTGGGTGGGCTTTTCATCAGATTATTTTTAAAATATTACTACATAGTCCCGTTCAAAAAGAGACAAAGTAGTTTTGTAATTGAATTAAACAAATAACCATTTTGTATGGCTAAGTTCGTTTTTGTTACCGGGGGTGTTACTTCTTCATTAGGAAAAGGGATTATTGCTGCTTCGCTTGCTAAATTGTTACAGGCCCGTGGTCTGCGGGTGACCATTCAGAAATTTGACCCTTATATTAATATTGACCCCGGAACAATGAATCCCTATGAACATGGAGAATGTTATGTTACAGAAGATGGTGCTGAAACAGATTTGGATCTTGGTCACTATGAAAGATTTCTCAACATATTTACTACACAGGCCAATAATGTAACCACCGGAAGAATTTATCAGACAGTTATAAATAAAGAAAGAGAGGGTGCTTATCTCGGCAAAACAGTTCAGGTGGTTCCTCATATAACTGATGAGATAAAAAGAAGAATGTTGCAACTGGGACAAAATGCTGACTATGATATTGTCATTACTGAAATTGGAGGAACGGTTGGTGATATTGAAAGTTTGCCATTTGTAGAAGCAGTAAGGCAATTGCAATGGGAACTACCTGAAGAAGATACCCTGGTTATACACCTGACATTGATACCCTATTTGAAAGCAGCAAAGGAATTGAAAACAAAACCTACTCAGCATAGCGTAAAAATGTTGAGCCAGGAAGGTGTACATCCGGATATCCTTGTTTGCAGAACGGAAAGGCCATTACTGCCAGAACTTCGTCGCAAAATTGCTTTATTCTGCAATGTAAAACTGGAAGCAGTGATAGAAGCTGCCGATGCTCCCACTATTTATGAAGTGCCGTTGCTGATGATGAGAGAAAAACTGGATATTATTTGTATGAAGAAGCTGAACATTGTGAATAATAAAGAACCAGATTTGACTAAGTGGAAAGAATTTTTGGATAAATTAAAATACCCGAAAAGTAAAGTAACTATTGGATTAATTGGTAAATACCTGGAATTACAGGATGCCTATAAATCTATTCTTGAATCATTTATACATGCTGGTGCAGTAAATGAATGCCAGGTGCAAATCATAAATATTCATAGTGAATTTATAACAGATGATAACGTTTTTGAAAAGTTAGTAGGGCTTGATGGACTCCTGGTTGCTCCGGGTTTTGGCCATCGTGGCGTAGAAGGAAAGATAGTTGCTGTAAAATATGCAAGGGAAAACGGACTGCCTTTCTTCGGTATATGTCTGGGTATGCAAATGGCCGTAATAGAATTTGCAAGAAATGTACTTGGTTTAAAAGATGCGCACTCTACTGAGATGAACCCGGAAACTAAAGAACCGGTAATTGATTTGATGGATGAACAGAAAAAAGTGACTGCCAAAGGCGGTACTATGCGATTGGGAGCTTATCCTTGTGAGATAAAGGAAGGATCATTGGCCCATTCTATTTATGGCAAAACAACAATAAGTGAAAGACACCGGCATCGATGGGAGTTCAATAATAAATACCTTGATCAGTTTGAAAATGCAGGGATGAAAGCCAGTGGAAAAAACCCTGGAACAGAATTAGTGGAGATAATTGAATTACCAGTTCACCCATTCTTTATTGGCGTTCAATACCATCCTGAATTAAAAAGTACGGTCGAAAATCCCCAACCTGTTTTTGTACATTTTATAAAAGCTGCAAAAGAATTCTGTGAAAAGAAAGCGGAGATCAAGAACCCTCTTTTGCATAGCGAAATGATCTGATGAGTCTGGAGTCTATAGTCGTTAGTCGGGAGTCAGATTCTGATTCTTGCCGGTTATATATTGCTTTCTCCCGGAAACTGATACTGACTCCCTCCTTCGCTAAAGCTTCGGAGGGCAAGCCTGACTCCCGACTCCTGACTCTTGACTACTGACTCCAGCCTCTTTCCCCTATCTTTGCCCACTCCAAAAAAATTAAAGAATGAAGTTTGATCGTAATACTGTCGTGGGTTTTGTAGTACTGGCAGCATTGTTTTTTGGGTATTTCTATTTTACCAATAAACAACAGTCAGAATACAGGAAAACGAAAGCCGCAGCGTTAAAAGTTCAGCAGGCTAAAGAAGACTCCATAAAGGCCATTACAAAACCTTTACAGGATTCTCTTGATAAAATAAAAGATTCGGTTACCAAGATTAATATGGCCGGTATTTTTCAGGATACGGCTAAAGGAACTGAGCAATTAGTAACTCTTGAAAACAACCTGATTAAAGTAACATTTACCTCTAAAGGGGGACAGCCAAAAAAAGTTGAACTCAAGAATTTTAAAGGGCAGGATAGCAACCTGGTGAAATTAGCCGGTTCTGATTTTGATAAAATTGGCTATCCAATTAATACGGGGAAAGGAGCCAATCAGGCAAGTGCACAAACAAGCGATTTGTTTTTTTCAACAATTGATTCATCCAATAAGGATGGAAACAAGACCATCTCTTTTACTTTACATTCATCCGATAGTAGTGGTTCTTATATCACGCATGAGTTTACCCTAAAGCCCAGTGATTACATGATTGATTTCAATGTAAAGATGAATGGGGCCAATACCTTACTAACACAGGGAACAATGAACCTCACCTGGCAGTATGCCGCAGCGCAACAGGAATCAGATATTTCATTTGAAAAGCAAAACACACAGGTTGGATATGTAAAAGATGGAAGTTTTGATTATCATACCATTGGCCGCAAAAGCAGTAAAAACTTTGATGAGGCAGTGAACTGGATTGGAATAAGACAACGGTTCTTTTTTACGATTCTTGTAGCAAAAAATAATTTTAAATCCGGCGGTATGGAGTGGACAGTACCACCAGATAGTTCTAAAACTGTTGTAAGAGCTATTGCCAATATGAAACTACAGGTACCGGCTGGTACCCCTTCCATTGTACCTTTTAATTTATATTATGGTCCATCTGATTATCATATCTTAAAGAACTATGATCTAAAGTTTGAAAAATTGGTGAATCTCGGTCAGGGGATATATTCATTTGTACGGCCAATTAACAAGTATGTTATCCTTCCGATTTTTGACTTTCTTAAAGGTATAGCCGGAAGTATGGGGCTTGCCATTGCCTTATTGACCATTTTCATTAAACTGGTTACCTCCCCTTTGCTTTATAAAAGTTATTTGAGTGGGGCAAAAATGAAAGTGCTCAGACCTGAAATTGCCAAGTTGAAAGAAAAACATGGCGACGATAAGCAGGCTATGAGTATGGATCAAATGAAAATATTCAGAGAAGCTGGTGTTAATCCATTGGGTGGTTGCTTACCGGCTTTACTTCAAATTCCGATCTTTTTTGCGCTCTTTAGCTTATTTAACTCTGATATCGGGTTAAGGGGTGCAAGCTTTCTTTGGAGTAATGACCTGGCGGCATATGATGAAGTTATAAAGTTTGGCACCCGTATTCCTTTACTTGGCAGCCATCTGAGTCTCTTTAATATTACGGCAGTATTTACAAGTTTTCTCATTTCCATCTATAGTATGAGCATGACTCCAGACCAGAGTAATCCGGTAATGAAGTACATGCCTTATATTTTTCCGGTGTTTCTGTTATTTTTCTTCAACAGTCTTCCTTCAGCCTTAACATGGTATTATACTGTTTCCAATGTAATTACCCTTGCGCTACAATTTGTTATTCAGACTTATATTATTGATAACAAAAAGATTTTGGCCAAAATGGAGGAGAACCGGAAAAAACCAAAGACACAATCTAAATGGCAGGAGCGGATGCAACAAATGCAGGAGCAGCAGAAGAAAATGAAAGAAATGCAGCAAAAGAACAAACGTTAGGAGGCCGGAGGACGATAACAAAGGGTCCTTACAGGATTATGTTAAAATATTTTTCAATAAAACCGGGATTTGCTAAAGGCATCCCGGTTTTTTAACTTTATATACACTAAGGTTGCTTCTTTTGGGTGGGGCTGCAACTAATTGATTAAATTGGCACGTCTTTAGATATATAAGAAAGTACAACGAAAAATGAAAAAAAGAATATACATATTAGCCTCAATTTTTGCCATAGTATCTTTTACACCATTAATAGCTCAGCTTCCAAGAAAATTAACAGAAGCTACTATCACGTACGATATTGTTATTAGCACCAATAATACAAAAACACAAGCGGCCGACTTATTAGATGGAGCCACAAGTGTTGTTTACCTCAAAGGAAATTTCAGTCGTTCTGAAATGATTAGCTCACTAGGCAAACAGGCTACTATTATAGATGGTAAAACAGGTAATGTCACCATTTTAAAAAATTATGGGGAACAACGTTTTATGATTACCATGACACCGGATGATTGGAAAAAATCAAATGAAAAATACAAAGGCGTTACGTATACTTATTTTGATGAATTTAAAACGATTGCCAATTATAATTGTCAGAAGGCAATTGGTCAGCTAGCTGACAGCACAACTTTTACAGTGTATTTTACAAAAGAACTTATACCGGTAAATAAAGATTTTGAATACATTAATAGAAACCTGCCGGGGCTGGCCATGCAGTATGAAGCTAAACAAGGCAAAAATATTGTTACCTATACTGTTTCAGTAATCAATTTTAATCCTGTGCTACAAACAAAGTTTGACCTGCCAACGTCAGGGTACCGGGTAATGACTTATGGGGAGAGTAAAGGGGGGAATTAATTTCTGTGTAACTGGCGGTTTCCGAGTTCGATTTTCACATTATTAAAAATCAACTTTTTCTTTAAAGGAACAATGTAAGTAGTGTTTCCTTTTTGATAAGTAACTGTTGTAGAAAGATTGATAAACCTGGTTTGTGAATGAGGTTTTATAACCTGATTTCCGCGATAGGTGTACCCTGACCTCAATGAAAAAAAGCCAGGCTTAAAAGATTTAGAAGAAAGTAATGAGCTTTTAGACAAACCTGAATTTTTTTTGCCGTCACCAAGAGTAGCAAACGAGGCAATCGCAGAAACAGCAATTAAAAGGAAAATTGCCAATTTTCTGCCTGCTAATTGTAATATCGTAATCTTGGAATAACTCATTGCGTACAAAAGTAAACACTTAAAGAATATAAAAAAAACCGTTTATCAAGAACTTTAATGCTTTATTAACGTAGATAGAGTGCAAATTGTTACATTTGGGTGCTTAAAAAATGTTTCTTTTTTCCACATATGGGGAAAAGTACGCGCATTATTACCCGATCTTTTTGGCTTAACTTGTTCAATATAAAATATTTCAGGGGGCAGAGGGATTTTGCTGCCTGATCCGGCTCTTTAAAAGTTTTTCTCACCAAATGTCCGATAGATGAAAGAAAACAACCCTTACCGGGAAGATCGGGAACAGCTTCGTGAACTGCTTAATCAATATGAAAACTTCAAAAATGGACGAAACCACTCGTTTATTGAAGAAGATGCCTTCGAAAAAATAATAGACTACTACCAGGAAAAAGAAGAACTTCCTAAAGCTCTGGAAGCCGCTGAAATAGCCGGTGAACAGTTTCCGTACTCCTCCATGTTGCTGATTAAAAAAGCGGATATCCTTCTGGCTAATCGCCATTACCAGAAAGCACTGGATGCATTGGAAAAGGCATCAATACTTGACGGAGGGGATATTAATCTTTATATATTAAAAACGGATGCTTATCTGGCCCTGGATCAACAGGAAAAAGCAGTTGTACTGCTGGAAGAAGCTTTGTCATTGTTTGAAGGGGAAGAAAAGATTGAATTACTTTTTGAGCTGGCTGACGTTTATGATGATTATGAAGATTTTGACAAAGTTTTTGATTGCCTTAAATTAGTACTGGAGGATGATCCTAATAATGAGGAAGCTCTATATAAGATTTGCTTCTGGACAGATTTCACCGGCAGAAATGAGGAAAGTATCCGGCTTCATCAACACATTATTGACGAATATCCTTACAATGAACTGGCCTGGTTTAACCTGGCTGCTGCTTATCAGGGATTAAAATTATATGAAAAATCAATTGATGCTTATCAATACGCAATTACTATTGATGAAAAATTCGATTATGCATATAGGAATATGGGTGACGCCTATATCCGGCTTCGTAAATATAAAGAAGCGATTGAAGTGCTGGAGAAAGTACATGAATTGGCAAAACCCGAAGATGTAATTTTTGAAGCCATTGGTCATTGCTATGACAGACTCAAGAATTTTGCGCAGGCAAGAATTCAATATCGCAAAGCATCACATTTGCGGAAGGACGATAGCAAGTTGTTTTATAAAATTGCCTGTACCTATTTTAACGAGGGACAATGGCAGAGTTGTATCAAACAATTAGAAACTGCTATGAAAACCTACCGATTGCAGGCAGAGTTCAACTTACTGATGGGGGAATGTAAAATGCAAATGGGTTTATTTAAAGATGCCGTTCAATTCTTTTCCGATGTTGTTCGTGTAAAACCCCGGAATACTACCGGATGGGAATCATTAATCCGGTGTCTTTACAAAGCGGGATATTATGAAGAAGGTCTGGAACAATCAATAGCCGCTATAAAAATTACCAATAAAAAACCATTATTCATTTTTTACAGGGCAGCTGTTCTGTTTGCAATAGGCAAATCAAAAGAAGCAATTCTGCAACTGGAAGAAGGTATGAGGCAATCACCAAAATTGTTGAAAAAATTTGTAGAACTCAACCCTTCCATTTTACAAAACCAACAGGTGGTTGATGTAATAGCCCGGTTTAAACGTAATAAGTCAATCTGAGATGTAGAAGTAGTTGAAAAAATATTTCTAACACCGGATATTTATGTTTGTTGCCCGATTACTACTTATCCATAGGGCCTTTTGAGTAAATAATACAAACAACTGCTGGAAAATATCAGCCAGTACAGATCAGCATCACTCTGCCCATACTTCCTTATTTTTGCGACCACCAGTAACAAATTACTGATTTCAAATTAATCACTATGAATTTTAATTTATCACAAATACCGGATAGAGTAATAAAACCCCGTCTTTCAGGTTTAACGATGGTAATGGACAAAGGCCTGAGTGTAGAGGAAGCAAAAAATTTTATGAGTGCTACTCACCTGCATGTGGATATAGTGAAACTTGGTTTTGGTACATCCTACGTAACACCCAACCTGAAGGACAAACTGGAAGTATATCGTTCATATAATATACCCGTCTATTTTGGCGGAACATTATTTGAAGCTTTTTTGATACGAAACCAGTTTGATGATTATATATCCGTTTGCAGGGATTTTGGTATAAGTTATATGGAAGTTAGTGACGGTTCAATCAATATTCCCCATGCTGAAAAATGCGGTTATATAGAGAAACTCACTAAGCATGGAATTGTATTAAGCGAAGTAGGAAGTAAAGATGCCGCACATATTATCCCGCCTTATAAATGGATAGAACTGATGAAGGCTGAACTAGAAGCAGGTTCCACCTATGTGATTGCGGAAGCAAGGGAAGCTGGCAATGTTGGTATTTATCGGGGAAGTGGTGAAGTAAGAGAAGGCCTGGTTCAGGAAATATTAACGCAAATTCCTGCTGAAAAAATTATCTGGGAAGCACCTCAAAAAGCGCAACAGCTATATTTTATTGAGCTGGTTGGTTGCAATGTTAACCTTGGTAATATTGCTCCATCAGAAGTAATACCATTGGAAACAATGCGAATAGGCCTTCGTGGCGATACATTCAGTTTATACCTTGATAAAAAGGAAAATGCCTGAAACTACTAACACTTCGCCATCTGGTGGAGATAGGGGCTTGCGGCTGTTTGGACTTATTGGTAATCCATTGACTCATTCTTTTTCCAAAAAATATTTTACAGATAAGTTTGAAAAGGAAGGGTTGACAGATTGCAGTTATGAGCTTTTCCCTATTGAAACAATAGAAATGCTACCTGGCCTTCTTCAATCAAATCCTGAACTAAAAGGAATAAATGTAACTATACCATACAAAAAAAAAGTACTCCCTTTTCTTTTCTCTACTGAAAATATTCCGGCTGAGTTAGGTGCCTGTAATTGTATTGATTTAAAAAATGGAAAACTGATTGGATACAATACGGATTGCACAGGATTTGAAAAGAGTCTTATTCCGCTTTTACAATCTTTTCATACTAATGCATTAATATTAGGTAATGGAGGAGCTACCGCCGCCGTTGTATTTGTATTAAAGAAACTTGGAATTTCATGTTCTATCGTTAGCCGTATAATTCAGAATGGGTCGGTGCTTACCTACAAAGAGCTGGATAAGAAATTAATAAATGGGCATACGGTAATCATAAACACAACTCCACTTGGATTATATCCAAACGTTGAAAGTTGTCCCGACATACCTTACGAGTATATTGGTAAACATCATTTACTCTATGACCTGGTTTATAATCCCGTTAAATCTGTGTTTCTGAAAAAAGGGGAGGAGAGAGGGGCGGTAATTAAGAATGGTGAAGAAATGCTCGTTTTACAAGCTGAAGAAAGTTGGAAAATCTGGAACGCTGTCTGATATTTCGAAGAGCATCTGACACATTACTAATGAACAATATTGTCAACAAGTTTTACTCTTGCTTCTTCCGGCAAAGCCACTATCTTTTTTTTTGTATAATCATAGCAAATCATCCCGGTTTTTGCTGCAGCCACTAATTTTAGCGAATCACCCGTAACCTTTTCCAATTTGTAAATAAGTTCAAATCCAATGCCGGAAATTTCTCCGGTTGCCACTGATGCAATGACCATATCACCATAAAATAATTCATTTTTAAATTCAATAGCTGCATCTGACATAATTAAGGCAACACCTGTAAAATTCATTTCAGTGTAGCCAAGCTGATTAAAGAATTGCATCCTGGCTTCATGAATTATAGATAGCATTGTATCGTTCCCAACATGACCACCATAATTTATATCAGTTATACGAATGGGTATCTGGCAGGAAAAGAAAAAATTTTGTGACAGATCAATTCTTATTCTTGCCATGAAATGATTACTTACTTTATGTATTATTTTTTGAAAACCCGGCATTAAAGAGTAATGCAGCATGCAAAGTTAAAATTAGTAATGATACCTGAACAGTTTAATTTTCCTGCATACATTTAATGATGTCGAGAACATCAATAAAATTACTTGAAGAATGAATAGCAGATGGATTGCCAATATTCTCCCGCCATTTTTTCATCTGGTCTAAACAGTCTTTGTCCTGGTCCTCGCCGGAAACACAACAAACAAGTTCCCGGAGTTTTTTTGACATGCGAATTATATTACCATCAGGAGTCATCAGCATTATGTAACGATTGGTAATATCAACTGATGGTGTGGCAATAGGATCAGTGTTGAAACCTCTTGTTTCTGTAGGTTCAAAATTGTCAGTAACAAAATAAAAATCAGCCGCATTTTTTATTTTACTGCTAGCGGTGGTATTATCTAATCTGGCAAAGGTTTTTTTGCTTGCTTCCAGTGCGGCATCATTACGTGCTTCTTCTAAGGAGGCCGTTATATCTTTCAGTGCAATATTTTCATCCAGTGTTGGTATGATTGCAGCTGTTTCTGTCACACTATTTGATTGAATAATGGCTTGTTTTGACGTGTCGTTTATTTCAGAATTTTTGGTCAGCAATTGAACCCCACCCCAGGCTAAAAACCCGGTTATCACGGCTGCAGCTGCATATTTCAGCAAAGGCGATATTTTCCTTTGTTTGAAAAGAGGAGTTTCATTTTCTGCATCCAGTGAATTAGTTATTTTATTCCAGACAGCAGATGGAGGTGTAATGTGAATGTTTGTCAGTTTTTCAGCAAAATCATTTTCAAGCAGAGGTTCATCAAGCGATGCAGTTATAGATTCCCAGACCCTGGTTGGAGGAATAATTTCAATAGAATGTAATCGGGAAGAAAATTGTAAAGAAAGTGCTGACTCGTCTAATTCTTCAGCAATCTTTTCCCAAACAGCTGCCGGTGGCATCACTTCCAGATTGTACATTTTATTTTCTATTCCGCTGCTCATTGTTTTTCTCTTACACCTCTTTGTTTATCAATAAACGTTCTAACCATCTCCTGCAGAATTACTTTGGCTCTTGATAATTGAGACTTACTGGTTCCTTCGCTTATGCCAAGCATGTCTGCAATCTCTTTGTGCGTATACCCTTCTACCACATACATATTAAACACAGTCCGGTAGCCAGGCGACAACTCTTGTACTAATGCCAGAATATCTTTTTCAGCCAGTTCATCCAGAACAGAAATATATTTTCCTTCAATGGTGTTCTCTTCTTTTTCTGTAACCGGCATCAGGTAACGTTTTCGCCGAAAATGTTCAATCGCGGTATTTACAAAAATCCGGCGTACCCAGCCTTCAAAAGAACCCTCGCTCCGAAAACTGTCTAATTTTTTAAAGATCTTAATAAACCCTTCTTGTAAAATGTCTTCGGCTTCTTCCGAATTTCCAGCATATCGGAGGCAGACAGCAAACATCCTGGGTGAGAATCGTCGGTAAAGTTCCTCTTGCATTCTCCGGTTGCCTTCGATACATCCCCTTAATAGGTCGATTTCGGTAATATTTTGGTTGCGTTCTGGTGTCAAAATCAGTATTTTGTTTATAAACTATTCAAAAATGCTACCAATTTTTTTGTAGCCTTCTTCCGATGGCTGAATTGATTCTTTTCGCTCATCTCCATTTCCCCAAAAGTTTTGGTAGAACCTTCAGGAATAAACACCGGATCGTAACCAAAGCCCTGACCTCCTCTTTTCTGCCCGATTATTTTGCCTTCACAAATGCCTTCAAATAAGGTTTCTTTTCCGTTGATTAGAAGGGATATAATAGTCCGAAAACGAGCTGTCCTGACTGGTTTATCTGCCAAATTACTTAAAAGCTTTTCAATGTTGGCATCAAAAGACTGAATATTACTGATACTTGCATAACGGGCACTTTTTACACCAGGTTCGCCATTCAGTGCCAGCACTTCCAATCCTGTATCTTCACTAAAACAATCTGAACCAGTAATTTCAAAAATAGTCCTTGATTTGCCGGATGCATTATCCTCCAAAGTATCATACGGTTCAGGAATGTCAATATTGATACCCGCTTCTTTCAGTGTAATTATTTCCAGCTTATTATCAATAACAGCCCGTATCTCATCTACTTTGTGCTGGTTGTTGGTGGCAAAGATCAGTTTCAAGTTTTTAATTTTTTCGGAGTTTAAAAATTTTAAAGGTCAATTTAAATATTGAATAATCTTTTCAAGGATACCCAAAGCTTACTTTTCTCTATTTTGTCATTTTCGAGTTGTTTCAATGAAGGGGCGTATAAAAAAGAGTTACCGGCAAATGCCTGAATCTGGTAGTTTGGAAAGTTCATTGGAAGCCCAAATGCTGCAGGTTCTATTTCAAACAAAAGAACGATTTTGCTTGCAAAAAAAGAGGTTAGCTCTTTATAACCGGCATCCGGGTAATGATGCCGGTTTACTATTGCTACATCAGCCATTGACAATTTACAGGCAGTAAGAACACCAGTAAGAAAAGTCAGTTCATTGTCTGGTAAATGAACAGCTTCGCTGGAATTGACAATAATAAGAATGTTTTTGTTATTACTGCCGAGGGATTTCCATTTTGCATTCTTTTCTTGTTTAATAATGGGTGCCAGATATTCCTGCATCTGTTCATTTCCTTCAATCAGGTAAGAATGATAAATATCTGCTATTACTGATACTGGTAACTTAATGGTATTTATGTCCATAACCCTGATAATTTACTCTGTTGAGTGTTCGTTTTTTCGTTTCTTTGATCTTTCAAAAATAATCTATTATGACGGCAGCGCTTGATATTTCAATCAATAAAGCAGAAAGAAGCAGGCTTAATGATCAGAGTCTGGAAAATTTACCTTTTGGGAAATATTTTACTGACCACATGCTGGAAGCTGATTATGAAAATGGTGAGTGGAAGAATATTGAAATTAAGCCCTATCAGCCATTATTACTCAGCCCTTCACTGGCTGCTTTGCATTATGGACAGGCGATTTTTGAGGGTATTAAAGCCTATAAGGATTCCGATGGCAATGCATATATTTTTCGACCACAGGATAACTTTAAACGTTTCAATATTTCTGCGGAGAGAATGCAGATGCCGGCAATTCCGGAAGAATTATTTTTTGAGGGTTTGAAACAGTTGATTGAAATTGATAAAAACTGGATTCCCGACATGGAGAATCACTCTTTATACATTCGTCCTTTTATGTTCTCCTCTGACGAAGTGCTTGGTGTAAAACCATCAGAAAGTTATAAGTTCATGATTATATTAAGTCCCACCGGGCCATATTATATTGCTCCAATGCGGATTTATGTAGAAGAAAAATATGTACGGGCGGTGCCGGGTGGTGTTGGTTATGCAAAAGCAGCTGGTAATTATGGTGCATCCATGTATGCCACAGCTGAAGCAAAAAAGAAAGGCTATGACCAGGTATTATGGATGGATGCCTTTGAACATACATATGTACAGGAATGTGGAATGATGAATGTTTTTTTTATTATTGGCAATACGGCAATTACCCCAGACCTTAGTGAGGGTACAATTCTGAATGGAGTAACCAGGCAATGTACTATTACTTTACTAAAGGAAATGGGCTTAACAGTAGAAGAAAGGCCTCTTAGTATTCAGGAAATTATTGGGGCTTACCAATCTGGAATATTACGGGAAGTATTTGGAACTGGAACGGCCGCAACTATTTCAATGATAAAAGAACTGCGATATAAAGATTTTGAAATGAAATTTGATGTTGATTCCTGGAAAACAGCACCAGCAATTAAACAGTGGCTAAACGATATCCGGGTAGGTAATCGGGAGGATAAATACCAATGGATGTATAAAATTTGAACCAGCGAATGGAAGGAACCTGTTGAAAAGAGCTATTTAGGGCCTTTGAAAATTGCCTCTTCCCTTGTTTTTACAGCTTTTTTGGTGATTTTTACCTTTGTTTACCTTTATAAAGTGATACGACAATCAATTGTGTAAAAAATTATCATCATTCCGCTTTAAAATTATCATCTATTCCCCTACCTTTGCCGTCCCAAAAACAGGGGTTAAGAATGCCTACAATTCAACAACTAGTAAGAAAAGGAAGACAAATTATCAAAGCCAAGAGTAAATCAAGAGCTTTAGATCAGTGTCCTCAACGTCGTGGTGTATGTACAAGGGTATATACAACTACTCCAAAAAAGCCTAACTCTGCACTTCGTAAAGTGGCCAAAGTTCGTTTGACCAATAAGATTGAGGTAATTGCCTATATCCCCGGAGAAGGCCATAACCTGCAAGAGCACTCCATTGTACTGATACGTGGAGGAAGGGTTAAAGACTTACCAGGTGTTCGTTATCATATCGTAAGGGGGTCATTAGACACCGCGGGTGTAAAAGATCGTAAAAAGAGCCGTTCTAAATACGGAACGAAGAAAGAAAAAGCAAAGAAATAAGCCCCTTTTTATTAAAAGGAAAAAATAAACCAGTATAATATAAAAAGTAATTTATAAGTCATGCGGAAAGCACAAGCCAAGAAACTCCCTTTAGCACCAGACCCAAAGTTTAATGACAAACTGGTAACACGTTTTGTAAATAACCTGATGTGGGAAGGAAAGAAAAGCGGAGCTTTTAATATTTTCTATGATGCCCTTGATAAAGTAACTAAACAAACCAGCGAAGATGGTTATGAGGTTTGGAAAAGGGCTTTAACGAATGTTACACCAGGAGTGGAAGTTCGTAGCCGTCGTATAGGTGGAGCTACCTTTCAGATTCCTGCTGAAGTTCGTCCTGACAGAAAGGTTTCTTTAAGTATAAAATGGCTTATTCGTTATAGCCGCGACAGGAATGGTCGTAGTATGGCCGATAAATTAGCTGGTGAGATAGTAGCGGCATCAAAAGGTGAAGGTGCGGCATTTAAAAAGAAAGAAGATACCCATCGTATGGCTGAAGCCAATAAAGCTTTTGCTCACTTTAGGATTTAATAAAATATAGGTATTATTAGTCTGCTCAACACAG
>JANMLJ010000388.1:0-6128 GCA_031372465.1 Chitinophagaceae bacterium
CCCTCACTCCAGGTGATATTCTTTTTTTAAAAAAACAATCAAATTGGCTGCCTCTTTCCAACAAACTTTCAATTTATTAATGATTAGAAAACAACTGCCTTTGATTTGATGAATACTATGGGCCAGGTCTTTTTGAAGTTCAGGATCATAAGACCGGAGGGGGGGGTTATTCTCAATACGGTTTATTCCTTTGGCATCAACCATTTCATCAAATACAAAAGGATCATATATTTTTTCAAGTAAAGGTTTAAAATTCTTTCGTTCAAGATTTTCGTCCTGCTGGGCACCATCCAAATTATCTAAACCCTTTTTATAGAGCATCATTTTTTCTGCGGCTTCTTTATTTCTAATCAGGCGCAATGAACCGGAATTTAATAACTGTGTCATGGTGCGGTCGTTACTCTGGAATGATATTGATCTGATAATGCTCCGTCCAAAATAGTACAAGGTGTTTTCAAATCCTTTGATCTGGTGCAATTTCAACATCAGCAGGAATGAATCCAGTCTAATCTGTCTCCTCTCCAGGAAATCTGTAACTCCCCTCATAGAAGAAGTGTCCGTTTTAAGATCCTCAATATAGGATTCAATAAACTGTTTTTCCCGCCGGTGTTCAACCATATGTTCACGTTGGTTTTCCACAAAAAAACCTAATGTAACAGCCAGAAACAGCATTAAAAATTCCCAGAAATACGATTTCCAGGTTTTCTTTCCATGAGCATGTGTGTGTGCATGTACTTCCATAATTAACTTATTTAAGCGAATATTTTTTTTGAATAGCTGAATCCAACTGTAGTGCTTTTTGTACCGCAGACACGGTATTTATATTAAACCATTCTATGGCCACCACATACTGCTCCAGCAGGTTAATAAATTTCTGGATTTTGGTTTTATCTTCAGAAAGAAAATACGGTTTATCCGGTAATTGAATGGAATGATTGGACCAGCCGCCATCTTTCAGAAAACTACGGAATACAGATGATTTAAAAATATCAGTACTGCTTTCATTGACATTTCTCCACTGGGGGAGTATATACATATCCTGCATATTCCCTACAAAATTGGTGACAAACCCATCATAGTTAATAATCATATCAGAGATGTCCTTATTCCTGATCAGACGGAAATTACCCGAATTTTTTAACTGGTTTATTGTTCTGTCTGTATAAATCCATTTAAAAAAAGAATTGATAAAGACCTGATGCTGGTATATTCTTGCTGCATTATTATTTAATGGCTCAACTTTTTTTAACAGGATGATCAGTGAATCGATGTGCTGATTTACATCAACAAATGTCTGATGCATTGCATTCAGGTTAAAGGTATCAGTACGCAGATCACTCTGCATACTACTCATAAATTCTTTTTCCCTCTTATGTTCTACCAAATGTTCCCGTTGATTCTCTGCCAGGAAACCACAGAACACAGCAAGGAACAACATTAAAAATTCCCAGAAATATGATTTCCAGGTTTTTTTTCCATGAGCATGGGTGTGTGCATGTACTTCCATTGAATTTTTGTTTTACAACTTTTAGTTAAACCAATTTAAGTCTTCACTGCCGGATCTGTGCAACAAGGAATTTTTTTATTGACAGGTACAGCAAAACTTATATAAAGCCAATAACCAGATAAACCAGGAACTTAATCAGGTGATTTTTCCAGATTGATTCCGGCTTTTTGGTATTGGAATTATACATAAAAATTTAAGATATGATTTTTGGACGAAGCTTTTTGCAAGAGCTGACATTTTTTATGCTTACCTGTCTTTAACCCCGGCTTCTGACTGTAAACGATATTTTGGTTCAAAGTCTTTTACTAATTCAAGCCCTTTTTTAAGTATGCCCGGGCAAAGGAGAGATTTATAAATGCTACCCGTTTTGAAATCCACCATTTGTGGAATTAAATACCCATTTAGTATTTTTTCGGACCCTGGTTATTCAGGTAAGGCCTTTATTTTAACGGCATGATATTATATATAAATGATGTAGCAGCAATATCAGCTTAAAGCTAGAGTATATGTAAAAAATGAAACCAGCCTTGCTTCTATCTGCAAGCGCAGTGTGCGGGTATGCTATATTTCAACATGATGGCGGAACAAAAATCGGCTTTTAATAATGAAAGGTTATTTGTATAAAAACAAGATACCCGTAACAATTTGTTTGAAAACATAAGGCGACAATTACGAAGGGAAAGTTTAAATAAAATACAGATATCTGCTGAATACCGATTATCAACCAAGTAAATCAACATAATGAAAAATAAATTACAACTGCTTACACTGACATTTGTCAGCTTTTTTGTTTTTCAACAAGCAGGTAATGCCCAGGTGCTACCACTCCCCAATTTAGCAACAGCTTCGAATTATGCGTTATTTACTTCAGCCGGTGCATTTAATGTTACCGGTGCAGCTATTGTAACTGGCAATGTCGGTACCCAGGCCGGTGCATTCAATGCTTTTCCACCGGGAACAGTGACGGGAAGTATTGATGTGATAAATGCTGCTTCATTGCAGGCGGCAGCAGATGTATGTGCTGCCTATGCCAACCTGGCGGCACGAAATTGCGGGACTGTATTAGGTGTTACAATAGGAAATGGGCAAACGCTTACTCCCGGCGTCTATTGCACCGGGGCTGCTTCTACCATAAGCGGAATTTTAAATTTAGACGGGGGAGGTGATCCTGCTGCCATATTTATTATCAAGATAAACGGGGCGCTGGCAACAAATGCACTCTCAGATGTAATGGTTATTAATTCAGCGTCTATTAATAATGTGTTCTGGCAGGTAAATGGGGCTTTTACATTAGCAGCAAGTTCCGTTTTCAGGGGAACGGTTATTACCAGCGCAGGTGCCATCACCTTATTAGGAAGTTCACCTCTTTTTGGAAGAGGACTTGCCTGCGGCGGGGCTATTAATGTGCAGGCTAATATTGTTACCAAACCGGCACTGGTAGTATTGCCTGTAACGCTCGTTGATTTTTCGGCTACCCGTCAGGGTGGTAGCGTCCGGTTAAATTGGACGACAGCCAGTGAACAAAGCAGTAAGAACTTTATGGTGCAACGGAGCAACAGTTCATCAGTCAATACATGGAAAACCATTGCTGTGATAGCAGCAGCCGGCACCAGCACATCAATTGCAAAATACACCGTAGTTGATAATACGATAAGCAAGGGCAACAATTACTATCGCCTTCGCAGTGCCGATATTGATGGAAACTACTCCTTTAGCAATGTGAAATTGGTTTATTTTGATGAAACATTTTCAACAACGATCAGGGTATTTCCCAATCCTTTTCAGAACAATCTTATGCTAACAGGGGCTCAGCAGGGCAGCACAATTATGCTGGTAGACCTGGCCGGAAAAATAATAATGAAACAACTAGCCACTGGTACTGATACGGATCAGCTGGGAATAAGTTCCGTGGAACCGGGTGTGTACTTATTGAAAATTATTGCTGTTGACGGCAATACCACCACTATTAAATTGAGTAAGCTATAAGGGTTTGTTTCGTCCCCAAAAATTATGAAGAACTCTCCAAGGGAATCCATCCTGACCTTTGGAGAGTCCTTCGTACAAAGCTCGTAGCTCACAGCTTTTCTTATTCCTGACTCTCGATTCCCAACTCCCGACTCCTGACTATCGACTCATCTCTCATTCCAGGTGATATTCTTTTCTCAGTTCTTCTAATAATTTATGATTGGCGGTGATATAATCTTTCATTGAAAGGGTTCTGGTAGATACCAGCATCGCTTTATAAAACAATATCATATTTACTACTTCGCCCCTGTCAAATGAAGAAAGGTTTAAAATGTTAGCTTTAATGGGTATATTACTTTTCCGGTAGCGGGCAATAAGGTCCATGTTATAGGCAGTCTCATCCAGCTTCCGCAATTCATTCATCCAGTTAAAATCATAGTGTTTTAAAATAAATGGCTTTACGGGACTGGCAAAGAACTGGTATTCCTGATCGTTTCTGTCACGAATATTGTTAATGTAAACACTGATGTCGCCAAACAATTTTTGCAGGTAAGTGCTTTTAAAATACCGGAGTGAGCCCGAACTTTTGAGTTGACTCAGCACCCCATCTTTGGGCTCAAATGTAAAGCTGGTAATAAGATACATCACCGTGGTATAAGCCGGGTAAAATTCTTTTGGGAGATTAGTTAATGAGCTGTCTTTTATATAACTGATCAGGTAATCACAATCTTTTTCTTTACCAATTCTCCCTGCTATTTTTTGAGCAAATACAACAGAGTCAGCATACAATTCATCATATAATGACTTTGCATATTCCTTCTCCCGCTGGTGTTCAATGGTATGTTCCAACTCGTACTCTGCTAAAAAACCGCAGAACACGGCCAGAAACAGCATTAAAAATTCCCAGAAATACGATTTCCAGGTTTTCTTTCCGTGAGAATGGGAATGTGCATGTACTTCCATATGTTAGTTTATAGTTTATTGTTTTTTAGTTTGTTGTTGTTTTCCTCTCCGAAGGAGTCTGTCGGTTGGCGGAAGTTGCTCGCAGCTCATAGCTAATGGCTCATAGCTTTCTTCAATCCAAATGATATTCTTTTTTTAAAAGTACAATAGTATTTATTGCTTTATTATAAAGCTGTTCCAGCCTTCTTTGTAGTATATAGTTGCTGCCTTTAAGCTGATGAACATAAAAAGCAAGGTCTTGTTGAAGTGAAGGATCATAAGACCTTAGCGGTGGATTATTTTCAGGTCTGTTTATACCATTAAGGGTTACCATCTGGTCAAATATAAAAGGACTAAACATGCTGGACAGAATTGGGTACATCCTCTGACTTTCAGTAAGTTCAATATCTGCATCACGTTCTAATGCTTCAACGCTTTTTTGATACGAGATCATACTATCTGCTACCTGTTCATTCCTGATCAGCCTTAGTGATCCGGAATTTTTTAATTGAGTAATTGTTCTGTCATTACTGGAAAACCTGGGTGATCGCTGAATTACCCTCCCAAAGTAGTAAAGCTCCGTTTCATAACCTTTAATTTTTTGTGTGGCTAACAAAAACATTAAGGAGTCCAGTTTTATCAATTTATTTTTCTGGAATTTGATTGTTCTCGTGATTGAATTTGTATCCGTTTTTAAATCTTCTATAAATGACCGGATAAACTGTTTTTCCCTGTCTTTTTCAATTTTATGTTCCAACTGGTACTCTGCTAAAAACCCACAGAACACTGCGAGAAATAGCATTAAAAATTCCCAGAAATAAGATTTCCAGGTTTTCTTTCCGTGAGAATGGGAATGTGCATGTACTTCCATAAATAAGTTTATAGTTTATTATTTGTAGTTTATAGTTTTTTGCTCACAGCTAATGGTTATCGGGTCTAGGCTCCCGACTCCGAACCCCGAACTCCTGACTCATTCCTTAATTCAGGTGATATTCTTTTTTTATCGAGCCGATTAATGAAATAGCTTGCCGTAACATCTGTTTATGAAAACGTATTCTTGCCCTGTTAAGCCAATGCAGGTTCTCAAGCCGATTGTAATATCGGAATAACAGTTCTTCTTTCCCTTCTATAAGGGCAATTATTGTGGGTTCTTGTTTAGCCACAGAATCAAAATTTAAATCATAGATAAGGCGATAAAACTTTGAATTAAAAAGTTGATCCTGCAGCTCTCTTCGTTGATGGGAAAGTTCATTGTAGCTTTCCTGTATGTTTCTAATGGCTGTTTCAAACAGGCCATCATATTCTACCAATGAATCAGTAACGGCCTTTTTCCGGATAAGTCTGAAATTACCGGAGTTTTTTAATTGTTTAATAGTGCGATCATGATAGGTAAAAGTGTTATTGTTTTGTAACTTGGCCGCATTTTGGTATAGCAGTACCCGGTTTCTTTCTGATGGCTCTTTTTCAATTTCATTTCTTATTGTATCTATGCGTCTGTTGTATATTTCCCAAAAGAGAATAACTTTATTTAGTTCAGTTGTATCTTTTGCCAGGTCTTCCAGCAGCGAAGCTGCATATTTTTTCTCCCGCTGATTTTCTATAACATGTTCTAGTTGATACTCTGCCAAAAACCCACAGAATACTGCGAGAAATAGCATTAAAAATTCCCAGAAATAATGGGTCCATTTTTTCCTTGAGGTGTGGGTCCCGCCAG
>JANMLJ010000439.1:0-2169 GCA_031372465.1 Chitinophagaceae bacterium
GAGGAATCGAAGTATCCGGTTTGAAATTTTTAAACCACAGAGGCATCGTGAACACGGAGCATCACAATGTTTCCCCTGTGTGTCTCTGTGGCGATGTGTCTCCGTGGTTTATTCAGGATTGTACAGGATACAAAAGCTGCCTTAAAACACTTACTTTATACACTAATGCTTGCTATTATGAAGAATCCCCAACGCTGTGTTTGGTACAGCCTGTTTACTATTTGTTTTTTAGTTAGTTTCTTACCCGTTTTTGCTCAACCTGTTTTAGAAACAGGTGGTAAGGCCATGCCGGATGAATGGATCGATAAGGAGACACATCATAAAGTTGTAAAATTGTCTGCACCGCTTAAAGGCAACAGTCTAAGTTTCTATTTTCATAACAATCCATTTATAGGTAATGAAATGATTTTTTATAATAACAGTAAGCAGGCTGCTGCAGATGTTACAGATATGAAAAAGGAGGAAGTAAAAAGTACCAATGTCAACGACCGGCAGATTTACAGTATCAATCTCAGTACTAAAAAAATAACACAACTCACTTTTTCTAATTCACCTATGAATGGTGAAGTAGTGTGTGAAAAAACAAAAACTGTTTTTTACCAGGTCAAAGACAGTATTTTTTCTCTGGCTATAACTGATAAAAAGCCAAAATTGGTGTTTGTGTTTCCAGAGGATTTTAAATCTTCCATAAGTACAGTAAATGTGGATGGTACTATATTGGCTGGATCAAGGGCCACTGATGCGGAAAAAGAAATTCTTAAAAACAACCCCAATAAAAGCAGTTATTTTAATCTGATCTATGATGCCCACCTGCCTAAAACTTTATTTACCATTGATGTAAAGACGGGACAGTTAAATAAAATATTTACTGATAGCGCCTGGTTAAATCATCTGCAATTTTCTACTTCAGATCCTGCACTCTTATCATTTTGCCACGAAGGGCCCTGGCACAAAGTGAACAGGATCTGGAATATCGATATAAATACAAAAAAGATCACCCAGATACATCACCGTAGCATGGATATGGAAATATGGGGACATGAATGGTTTGGTCGAAGCGGCAAAACGGAATGGTTTGATCTGCAACAACCCCGTGGGCAAACTTTTTTTGTTGGTGGTTATGATGTAGCAACAGGTAAAGAAAAAAAATACCGTCTTGAACGTAATGATTGGAGTGTACATTATAATTCCAATGCGGATGAAACATTATTTGCCGGTGATGGTGGCGACCCTGGTGCAGTAGCCAAAGCACCCGATGGACAATGGATCAATTTATTTACGCCCAATGGCGATAAGTTTAATACAGAGAAATTGGTAAATATGAAACATCATCAGTACAAATTGGAACCTAATGTACACTTTAGCCCGGATGGTAAATGGGTTATCTTCAGAGCAAATTTTGAAGGTGAGTCAAATGTGTATGCAGTGGAAGTAAAGAAAAGTACTGTATTGTAAATCGGCAATTGTTTTTAGAACTACTGCTTGAAAATAAATAACTACATGAAGAATTTTTTTTTGATAATCCTTGTTAATTGCTCCTTAGCTAATCTGAATGCACAAATAAAATGGCCGGCAATCACCCAACAATCAAAACCATGGACAAGATGGTGGTGGGAGGGAAGTGCAGTTAATAAGGCCGATCTTACCTGGAACCTTGATCAATACCAGAAAGCAGGATTGGGCGGAGTAGAGTTAACACCTATCTATGGCATTTATGGTTACGAAAAACAGTTCGTTGAATTTTTGTCGCCACAATGGATGCAGTTATTTACCCACACATTGGCAGAAGCAAAAAGATTGGGTGTAGGAGTCGATCTTGCTAATGGCACCGGCTGGCCTTTTGGGGGGCCCTGGGTAACAGATAAAGATGCCAGTAAAACAATCTATTTTAAAATTTACAATATCAAAGGCGGCGAGCAATTAAAAGAAACGGTTGAGTATAACCAGGAAGCAATGGTAAGAACGGCTAATAATAAACCTGCTGGCATTGATTCAATTTTAAATCCTGTTTATACCAATAAAAATTTGCAGGCATTGGCGTTGGACCAGATACAATACCCCGGAAAACTGCCTTTAAAAATTCTGATGGCGTACATGGATAAACCAGGTTCGGATAACTCCGGTGGGATAGATATTACCACTAAAGTAGATGTTTCGGGAAAATTGAAT
>JANMLJ010000443.1:0-1881 GCA_031372465.1 Chitinophagaceae bacterium
TGGAGATATGTATTTGAGCGTCCGGCAACAGATAATGCATTTAACTACGAAATGATATGGGTACTTCCGTTCGATAAAAATTTTGCACCAACCAATCCATTTATTGATCTTTTTTCACCTAATGGAGGCAGTTATCTGGTAAAACCATCACAACAGGCAATTGACAATTGGAACAGTCAGACCCAGATATATACTTTTACCGGAGGAACAGGAACGGCTCCGGCAGTATTCGCAGATAATTTCCCTTTTGATTCAAGAGGAGTTTTTACGTACAAACTTATTGGCGGACAGCCTGTAATTATGAAGTATTTATATAATTACCTTGGCAGCGATAACTTTCCAATAAACATTCTCGCCAAGCAGGGTAAATGGTTTTTAGCAAGGGCCGCAACCTTGCATTTACATTATGCGGAGGCTGCAAACAGGGCGGGAAAGTATAAAGTGGCCTATGCATTAGTTAACAGGGGTATTGGATTTACGTATGATCCTATACCCGGAGGTAGTAACGCAAGGGATGTAAGTAATATTCAGCAAACATTTTTACCTTATCCATACGACTTCGATGCAAGAGTAGGAGATGCACCTCCTTTTAGAAATACCTGGTATCGTAATAGGGGAATTAGAGGAAGGGCAACATTAAAGCCAGTGCCTATTACCAATCCTGCTGATAGTCTTATTCAAAACGAAAATATGATCATCAATGAAGATGCGTTGGAATTGGCCTATGAAGGACAACGCTGGCCCGATCTGCTGCGAATCGCTATCCGAAGAAATGATCCATCTTTTATTGCTGATAAAATTTATAATAAATTAATTAAATCTGGTTTATCTGCCGGTGCCGCAGGAGCTGCAAGGGCCAAACTTTTAGGTAAAAACTGGTTCTTGCCATTTAAATGGCAATAAATCGTTGAGCATTTTAAATTTTTCTCATGTACGCAGTCGTAAGTTTTAAAAGGCAGGGAATAAAAAACCTGCCTTTTTGTTTTTTTACCAATATTCATACTTGTGTGGCCGGCAACTTTTTTTGCCGGGGGGAAAGGAAATTGAAAGTACTTTTCAGCATTTAGTTCAATTACAATAGCAAAAATGTAAAAAATAAAAGAAATGAAAAATGCTAAACATGTTTTATTGATTTCAGTTGGGTTTCATTTTTTTTCAACTGTATTTGCACAGCCAAAAGGAAATGATGTAACCACACCCTTACATGCGATGAAACCGGATTACCCTTTTTTATACGAAGCTCCAAAAATTGGGGATGTTAAAATAGTTTTAGACAGGGTGTATCATTATCTTGATTCAGTAACACCTTTTCAATTGATTGACCGGCGCACCGGTCAGAATATAATTTCAACAGGGGCTATAGATACCAACACAATTGTAAAGCCGGGTGATTACCGATTGACAAGTTATGAATGGGGAGTAACGTATTCAGGGATGTTGCAGGCCGGCGAAGCAACGGGTGATAATAAGTTTACCAATTATAGCAAAGACCGGGTACAGTTTATTATCAATTCACTGCCTGCATTCAAAGAATTGTAACAAAAATATCCCCTCCGTTCAAATCCATTCCGGCAACCATTAGAGCCTAAGGCTTTGGATGATGCCGGTGCTGTTTGTGCAGCTATGATTAAACTGCAAAGACAGCAGCCTGATATGAATCTTCAAAAACAAATTGACAACTACATTAATTATATTTTTACCAAAGAGTATAGGTTATCTGATGGAACATTGGCAAGAAACCGCCCGCTTAAAAATACCTTGTGGCTCGATGATCTGTACATGGGTGTTCCTGCCATCGCTCAAATGGGGAAATTAACGGGGGATAAAAAATATTTTGATGATGCGGTTATACAAGTGCTTCAGTTTTCCAGCCGCATGTTT
>JANMLJ010000468.1:0-6671 GCA_031372465.1 Chitinophagaceae bacterium
GCTGAAATGGAAAAGCAATATAGCGGGCAGTGGAAAAAGCAATTTGCACATCGTTTGAAAATGGGCAGAAGAATACAACGATTGTTTGGCAGTAAATGGTTAACCAATCTTCTGTTGACGCTGATAAAGCCATTTCCAAAGCTTATCAACTACCTGGTAAAACAAACGCACGGGAAATCCTTTTAATTGGAAGCCGTCTAAAAAGAAAAAATCACGCAAAGATGTAGGCTCGAAACAAAATACATCGCACGCAAAGACGCGAAGAAGCAAAGACGCAAAGCTAATACCAGGTAAGTGGTCGATTACAGATATGGTTCATTGTTTAGTAAGTATTATTTCTATAAAACTGATTTTCACTTTCGTGACTTTGCGCCTTTGCGCCTTTGCGAGAAAATATTCCTGCCGCAGGAAGTTTTTAAACTGGCTTTTCTACTTTACTATTTATTTTCTACTGAATTTTCTTTACGCCTAAAGTCATTTACCTTTGTACCATGGCAGAAGATTTAGCAATCATTACGGGCAATAAAGCCGAGCAATATCAATCATTGATTCCACAAATCAAAGGTTTACTGGAAGGCGAGCATGACCTGGTAGCCAATATGGCCAATGTGGTGGCTGCATTGAATGAACAGTTTGGCTGGTTCTGGGTTGGATTTTATGTGGTAAAGCCCTCCCCCTTTCATTTATCTCCCGGCGTTTTAACAAAGGAGGAAACTGCTGCGGCTATGCCTGCCAGTGAAAACGAAGAGCTTGTTCTTGCTCCTTTCCAGGGACCTGTAGCCTGCACCCGTATCAAAAAAGGCAGGGGTGTTTGCGGTAGCAGCTGGGCGCAGTCAAAAACACTCATTGTACCTGATGTAGAAAAATTTCCCGGTCATATTGCCTGCAGCAGTTTATCAAAATCAGAAATTGTAGTACCGGTTATCCGCAATAATAAAGTAGTAGCGGTACTCGATGTGGATAGCAGTGAATATGATCAGTTTGATGAAACTGACAAAAAATATCTCGAAGAAATTGTGGGTCTGATTGAATTTGCCCCTGTCTCCGCCGCGGCGGAAGACTCAGAGTAATGAGTCTTTACTTATTATTTATAAGATTTAAGCTTTACGTTTTCAATACAACATAGTAAAAACTAATTTCTTTGACCCGTTATAAAAAGAAAAATGAATATTATTCCTAAGTCGTCCGCCGCGGCGGAGACAGGGGTATACCATCTCCATCACCGTTTCTGGAAAAGTGCAGGGAGTTTTTTTCAGACAAAGCACCAAAGAAATAGCTACCAATCTTGGAATAAACGGTCAGGTTAAAAATCTACCAGATGGCAATGTTTATATTATTGCAACCGGAACAAAAGATCAGTTGGACAAGTTATTGAACTGGTGCAGGCAGGGACCTCCAAAAGCTACGGTAATCAAAATAGATACAAAGGAATTATCCTACCAGCTGTTTGATAGATTTTTGATACTACGACATTAGCATTTCATTGTTTAAAAGAAATATTTTCTCCTTCCGGTATAAAAACGAAACTAACAAGAAAATAGTTTTACTGTTTCCCTATAAAATATTTCTCCTTTTCATTTCAGGTATTTTACAATGCCCTGTCCAAATGTACATATCCACCATCTACATGAATTAATTGACCAGTAGTATGGCTCGATTTTGCTGATAACAAAAACACCACGGTATTCGCTATCTCTTCCGCCGTAGTAAACCTTTTTTCCAGGGGGATTTTAGAAACAATGGCAGCTAACTTTTCCGTGGAGTTATCAAATGCTTTTATCCAGTTTTCATACAAAGGCGTATAACATTCTGCCACTATTACTGCATTTACCCGAATGCCATATTTAAGTAACTCAACTGCCCATTCCCTGGTGAGTGCATTCCTTCCACCATTAGCCGCTGCATAGGCAGATGTACCACCTTGCCCGGTTTCAGCAGTTTTTGAACCAATATTTACGATACTACCTTTTGCAATTTTTAAATAAGGCAACGCATGATGTGCCAATAAATAATAATGCACTAAATTTTTATGCAAACTGTCGATGAATAACTGGTAGTTACCATGTTCTAATCCTACCCCATCATTTACTCCTGCATTGTTCACCAGTCCATCAATACGGTTATATTTTGCTGCAATTTGTGTAATACATGCTTCACATTGGTCTGGCTTTGTTAACTCGGCAGTTACACAATCAGCCGTTAATCCTTCCAATCGCAATTGGTTGATTAATTTTATATTATCAGCTTCGCTTCTACCAATTATTACCGGCAATGCTCCTTCCAATGCCAACGCTCTGGTTATACCTTCGCCAATTCCTTTGGCACCACCAGAAACAATGATCACTTTATCGTTTAATTGCAAATCCATATATTTTATTTTAACTGATAAAATCTGATGGCGTTCTGTCCAAATATTTTTTCCTGCTCTTCTTTACTAAAGGTTTTAAAATAATCTTTCACCACATCAATCGTTCTTTTGTACGATGCCGCTAGCAGGCAAACAGGCCAATCGCTTCCAAACAGTATTTTGTTAGTACCAAAAGCATTGGTAACAACCTCCAGGTAAGGCGTCAATTCATCCGTCTTCCAGTTTTCATAATCCGCCTCTGTAACCATGCCACTTAGTTTGCAATATACATTTTCATATTTTGCGATTGCCTGCATATCTCTTCTCCAATTGTCCGTTAACCCTGCTTTAATAGTTGGTTTTGCAAATGGTCAATTACGAATAATTGATCAGGATTTTTCTTCACCAATTCTATCGCTTCCTGTAATTGATCCGCATAAATTAAAATATCATACCTGTATCCAAATTCTTTTAGTGCCCTGATGCCATTGAAAAAATCATGCTGCAACATAAACCCTTCTGCCGCCATGCACAATATGCCGAAAGCCTTTTATAATAGAAAACTATTTGTAATGAGCCAATCTATCTACAATGTTTGCTGCTTTTAAATCAACCCATCCTACAACTCCCTTTATAAAGTCGTTATCTTTTGCTAAAGCCATCATAAAATCAGTCTCTGCTTCAGTTTGATCTACCTGAACTCTAACGCAGCCATCGATATTATTTTCTTGCAAAATTGGATGCAGCTCCTCCGGCATAAAATTTTGCCGAATTACGTTCATCGTGTCATCAATCCATGCATGCCTGTCAGGATGGTATTTCCAAAAATGCTGGTGCGCATCAATCGTTAGCATCGCTAGTTTATTTATCCAGTTCAAATATTTTGTTCATCAGCATCCATTTTTCTCCGGGCTTTGCACCGGGCAATACCTGCTGAAATTTCCACATCAATTCTTCCCATTCCTGCACGGTAGCATTGGCAGCATCCATTGCTGACTTCTTTTCAAATGAAAAATCATCGTTCGCTTCTATTATCATAAAAAGGCGGTTGCTTACTCTATAAATATCCAATAGCGTTATCCCGGAATCCAGAATACTCTTTTTAATTTCCGGCCATACAGTAGTATGGAATTTTTCATACTCCGCTATCAGGGCTTCATCCTCTTTTAAATCACAGGCCAAACAAAATTTTTGCATGTCTTAATCAATTTTACTGGTAGTAGCTTTATATCCCTTCCATCCGAAAAATAGCGTAACGATAAAACAAATCAACGGAACAAAATAGCCCAATTGAATATTATTAGTTGTATCACTGATAAAGCCAAAAACTCTTGGCAAAATTGCTCCTCCAACAATTGACATAATAATCAGACTGCTGCCATATTCCGTATCTCCTTTTAAATCTTTTATACCCAACGAAAAAATGGTAGGGAACATGATAGACATAAAGAAACAAATACCTACTACTGCGTAAACCGTAATCATACCGCTTAAAGAAATAGCGATACCGCATAATACAATATTAGCTAATGAATAAAACATCAGCAACCTCTCGGGCTTAATATATTTCATCAAAAAAGTACCGAGGAAACGTCCGATTAAAAAAGCAATTCCACAGGCTCCCAGGTAATCGGCAGCGGTAACTTCTGTTAATCCCGCAGATTTTGTTGCATATAGAATAAACAAACTAAATACCGAAACCTGTGCACCTACATAGAAGAATTGTGCAATCACCGCCCATTTTAGATGCCGGTGTTTCAATGCATGAAATATATTTTTGCCGGAGGCCTCTCCGGATTCTTTGTTGATTTTTGGCAAATGAATAAATGCAAATAACAACGCAATACACAGTAACACGATACCTAAAACCGAATAAGGCATTTTTACGGTAGATGCTTCAGCTGCCAGGGCTGCTTTTCTGGCCACTTCCGTCAAACCATTTAATTGTTCCTCACTAAATTCTTTTGTTAAAATAATTCTTGCACCAATTACCGGTGCTAAAGCTGCTGCCAGTCCATTAAAAGACTGTGCAAGATTTAAACGTTGAGTAGAGGTAGCAGGGTTGCCCAATGCAGCCGCGTAGGGGTTGGCGGCCGTTTCCAAAATAGTTAAGCCACAGGCAATAACAAAAAGTGCAATTAAAAAATAATTATACGATTGATAATTGGCAGCAGGCACGAATAAAAAACAACCGGCTGCAAAAAATAAAAGCCCGCTGATAATGCCTATTTTATACCCAAACTTTTTCATGATAAAACCGGCAGGCAGCGCCATTAAAAAGTAGGCAATAAAAACTGCTGAATCAACCAGCGTTGACTGCATCGTTGTTAACGTGAATGACTTTTTTAAATGTGGAATCAGTATAGGGTCAAGATTATGTGCAAAGCCCCATAAAAAAAATAAAGACGTTACTAATATAAAAGCTACTAAGTATGATTTATTTTTTTCCATGGTGCAATCCTGCGTTGATTGTTTTATTGATAAGCCTTTACTTGTTGCGTTGAACTGCCCAACCCATCAATACCCAGCACCATTATATCTCCTGGTTTGAGGTATAAAGGCGGGTTCATACCAAGGCCAACGCCGGGCGGTGTCCCTGTTGAAATAATATCGCCGGCCAACAACGTCATAAAACGGCTTACATAAGACACGATGTGTGGAATGTTAAAAACCATGGTAGCTGTAGTTCCCTGCTGCATTTCTTTTCCGTTAACCGTTAGCCATAAATTCAGATGGTGCACATCCGCCACTTCATCTTTAGTAACCAACCATGGCCCCAACGGTGCAAATGTATCACAGCCTTTTCCTTTATCCCAGGTGCCGCCACGTTCCAATTGAAATTCTCTTTCGCTGATATCATTGTGCAGGCAATAACCTGCTACGTATTCCATGGCATCCGCTTCGCTTACATACGACGCTTTTTTTCCTATCACCACAGCCAACTCTACTTCCCAATCGGTTTTTACGGAATCTTTAGGAATAACAACATCATCATCGGGGCCAATAATGGCGGTGGTAGATTTTAAAAATACGACAGGCTCGGTTGGTATGGCTGCCCCGGTTTCTTTTGCATGATCGCTATAGTTTAAGCCGATGCAAACAATTTTAGAAGGTCTTTTTACAGGACATCCTAGACGAACATTTGCTGCCACCGGCAACTGGTTTGCAGCAAGATAATCCTGTAGTTTTTTTATACCATCGTTTTCAAAAAAATCCTCATCATAATCAGGTACAATAGCACTGGCATCATAATTAATCCCATCATGATGCACTCCTGGTTTTTCTTGTCCTGCTGTTCCAAAGCGAATCAATTTCATGTAATAATTTTTTAGCTGTTCAATTTAATAAATCCTCCATCTATCGGGTAATCATTCCCTGTAACAAAACCTGCTTCATCGCTGCATAAGTACAGCGCCAGTGCAGCCACTTCTTCTACCGTTCCCATTCTGCCAATGGGCTGGCTTTTTGATAATTTTTCAAACATCTCCGCTTCTTTGCCCGGATAATTTTTGGCAATAAACCCATCTACAAAAGGAGTGTGTATCCTGGCGGGAGAAATAGAATTGCATCGTATATTATCGCTCAAATAATCTTTCGCCACACTCAGCGTCATAGCAAATACTGCCCCTTTACTCATACTATAGGCAAACCTGTCTGAAAGGCCTACCCAGGCAGCAATAGAAGCTATATTTAAAATAACACCACCACCACCGCTTTTAAAGACAGGCATCACTTCATGCAAACAATTATACGTGCCTTTTACATTGATAGAAAATACACGATCAAAATCTGCTTCATTGGTGGTATCTACCTTACCTACATGTGCGACACCTGCACAGTTTACCAAAATATGAATAGCACCGATGCTATTAAATATTTCTTTTACTTTTTCCTGGTTGCTCACATCGCAACTATGTGCAAAACCATGGCCGCTATTAGCAGCAATTTGTTTCAAGGTGTCTTCAGCGTTGCCATCATTTACTTCAAGTACATGCACTGTTGCACCTTGTTGTGCAAAGAGCAGGGCAATGGCTTTACCAATGCCACTACCGCCACCTGTAATTACGGCGGTTTTATTTGTAAGGTTAAACATCTTTTAAAGATAAGGTTATTTAAAAATTAGTCTTGTGTTGCCTGCGATGGCTTCATCCCACTATCTCCGTCTATCTCCGTGACTTCGTACCGAAGCTTGCCCCGTTAAATCGGGCTGGTTCAAAATAAAATGTTTTGAAACACGAAGACTCCAAGACACCAAGGCACGGAGTTAAGTATTAATAAATTCCTTAGCCAATTAAATTCTTTCTTTGTGTCTCCGTGGCTTCGT
>JANMLJ010000477.1:0-1521 GCA_031372465.1 Chitinophagaceae bacterium
TGGTACTGTTGAGGTGCCAGCAAAATTGATAATCTTTCACCGGTGCCATTATCCCAAGAAGCCGGGTATCATCAAAAAACTCCTCGGTAAGCTGATGTGTATCAAGAATTAATTTGGGGTTTCGGTCTGCCATGGGTTAAAATTCTTTAGTTCGTCAAGCTCACTACAAATTACAACTTAAAATTCAACCGTTGCTTCCAAAGTTTCTTTTCCTCTATTAAATTTCACTTTTGCTTTTTCTCCTTTCTTAAATTTTCCGAGAGCCTGCATATAATTTTCCAACGAAACAATATTGTTATCACCCAGACCAATAATAATATCACCTGCTTTTATACCCGCTTTCTGCGCTGGTTTTCCGTCCGTTACCCCATCGGCTCTTACTCCGGTGCCGTCAAATGTATAATCCGGCATAATTCCCATCGAAACGCTGAATCTTGTATTGGTGGATGATTGCGTTTCCCTGGTTTTTAAGAAAGCTAATTTGCCTTTATCATTTAATGATTCTATTAGTTGATAAATATGCAGAATAATTTTTTGCTCTCCTGTATAATTGATTTTATCTGCGTCATCAGAAGGCTTATGATAATCAGTATGCAAGCCGGTAAAATAAAATAATACAGGAATGTCTTTCCGGTAAAAAGAAGTGTGGTCACTGGGGCCTGTTCCGCTACTGTCAAACTTAATCGTTAAGGATGGAACCTTATACTTAACAGCAACAGGAGAATCAAAATAATCTTTATTGATAATAGTTGACCAGGTGGGGGAAGTGCCATATCCACCGATTGTTACAACTTTAGAACTATCATTCAATCTTCCCACCATATCCATATTGACCATATAGTTAACCATTTTTAAATCAATGGTTGGATTCTCTGTAAAATATTTCGACCCAAATAATCCCAACTCTTCCCCCGAAAATGCAATAAATAGGTAATTATTATTCGTTGCTTTAGATGATTTCAGTTTTCTGGCCAATTCTATTAATGCTGAAGTTCCACTGGCATTATCATCTGCCCCGTTATGTATCATTGGCTTGTCAAAATTTCTTATCATTGAATTCCCATCTTCCCCATAACCCAGGTGATCATAGTGAGCGCCAAGTATAACTGTAGTGGCAGCTCCGTTATCTATATAGCCAATCACATTGTGACCAATCCTGGTCTTTTCACTGATTGATGTTCTCAATTTTATTTTCAATGTCGCCATTTTATCAGCAAAATATTTTTTGGCTGTTTCTTTTGAAACATAAATTGCCGGAATAGCCAGTTTTTCTGATTTATCCTTTGCGTCAAAGACCAGCTTATCATCAATGGACGATGTATTATAAAAAATCATAGCGACAGCACCTCTGTCATTGACCCCTTTGTAATGGGTGCGGATATATTCAATCAAATCAAAATGCGGATTACTTTTATTTTCTTCCAGTACATCTTTTAAATCAAAAAACCAGGGCATCCCTACTTCCTGTAAAGCAATAGAAGGCAACGCTTCTATTTTTTGATTGGGGCTGAATGGGAAAAG
>JANMLJ010000570.1:0-7807 GCA_031372465.1 Chitinophagaceae bacterium
CCAGTGTTGTAGTATCAGCAGTAGCAGTAGTAGCAGTCGGATTCTTTATCGAAGGATCCATGGTTACCGGGTTCAACTTATTTTTTTCGGATTCCACCGGTTTTTTCCGGCTGCTATCAATTTTTGAACTCAGGTCATCTCCTTTTTTGATCACCGTTCCTGAATCTGTTTTCAGCTTTCCGCTAAACAAAGCATCTTTCAATGATTGTGCATTTGCTGAAACAGCAAACGCTACAAATAAAAACAACAGTCCTTTTTTCATATTTCATTCATTTTGCCAATCCGGATAATATTGCAAGTTAAGGAGCAAAACTGTTAGCATCTTCATAATCTATATACGGACTCCTGTCAAAATATTCCGCTACAGATTTGCCACTCAGGATTTTAAGGCTATTTCAGTTTTTAGCCATATTTGTCATAACGAATGCCTGCTTTTTTTCGATATCTAAGCCAGATAATAAGGCCAAAAAAAATAGTAGATTTGTACAAAACTCATTATGAAATTTATTTCACTTGAACCATTTATTCCATCCGGCAGTAATGTTGAATTGTCAAAACAATTATTTCAGGAATTGGGCTTTACCATTAATTGGGATGCCGGGGATTATACCGGTTTTCAAAGAGATGATTGCAAATTCATTTTACAGAAAAAGGATAATAAAGATTTTGCTGAAAATTTAATGCTAAGTATCAGCATAAGTAATGTGGATGAATTCTGGAATGATTTAATTGAAAAAAAGTTAGCCGAAAAATTCGGTATTAAAATTGGTAAGCCAACAAATCAGCCTTATGGACGGGAAGTTAATGTCATAGACCTGGCAGGTGTATGCTGGCATTTTGTGCAACAATAAATTTATATCAGCTTATTCTACTGTACCAAAAAAAAGTAAAGAATCGTTTATTTCTTACTGATCCGGTACAAGTTTCCATTATCAGTTACCGCATATAACATTCCATTATAATAAGCCACATCCCTGAATCGTTCATTTTTATCCGCCAATAATCTTTCTTCTCCCACCACTTTATTTTTTACAATAACTAACCGGGCTATATGCTGGCTGCTGAGTCCCCCAATGAATAAATTATTTTCCCATTCGGGAATGGTATTGCCTTTATAAAAAGTCATGCCACTTGGTGAAAGCACCGGATCCCAATAATATACAGGTTGTTCTAAACCGGGTTTCTGCTGAATACCTTCTCCAACTTTTCCGCCTTTATATTCAATGCCATAAGTGATTTCAGGCCAACCATAATTTTTGCCTGGTTTTATAATATTCAGTTCATCGCCACCCCGCGGGCCAAATTCTGCCTCCCATAGTTCACCTGTTACAGGATGTATATCCAGGCTCTGTGGATTACGATTACCATACGCATATATTTCAGGCATGGCATCTTTCTGATTTAAGAAAGGATTGCCAGGAGCCGGTTTTCCCTCTTTGGTAATTTTAAAAATTTTACCCAGTCTTGAACTAAGCAATTGCGCCTGTGCCCTGCCCTCGAGAATGGAACGTTCACCCGTACTCACAAAAAGATTTCCGTCTTTTGCAAAAATTAACCTTGATCCAAAATGCAGCATACTATTCAAGGCAGGAGTAGCCCTAAAGATCACCACTGGATTTAGAATCGTTCCACCTGCTTCATCCAACTGGCCTTTGGCAACCGCCATCAGGTTATTAGTTCCCGATTTTTCAGAAAAGGACCAAAAAATAGTTTTGTTTGTTTTGAAAGCCGGATCCAACGCCACATCCAGCAGACCACCTTGCCCAAAAGCTTCCACCGCAGGAAATCCGGTGATCTTTTTTACCAATTTTCCTCCGGCATCATGAATTTGCATGAACCCGGATTTAATGGTTAGTAGCAATCTTCCATCGGGAAGTGGGATTACCGCCCAGGGGCTTCCCAATTTTTCTGCTATTTTTTCCACTTTATAAGGGGTTACAGTTCTTACGCCTGTAATCCTTGTTTGACCCTTGAAAGCGGGTTTATAATCGGTATTCGCCTTTTTAGTTTCTACGGGTGGAAATTGAGTGGTGTCTGCACCAGTGCCAAAATTGGAAGAACTGAACTTATTCGTATATTCTGATACAAAAAAAGTAAATACTAATCCTGTAAAGCAAAAAATGGGTTTTACCTGCATGTATTTTATTTTATGAAAGCAAAAATATGGAACTGAGTCCTTTCTTTTCAATTTCTTATTTACTTTGACATTATTTTGCCATTTCTTTCGATAAATAAATATGTAAAAGTGGAATCTTCCATCCCGATTTTCAATATAGGAAGATTAACAATTTTGATAAGAATTAAGCGTAACGATACACTTAATAGTCAGTTGAAAATTTTTTTTTAAGTAACTTGCGGCCCAACTTCAACCAATGTCTGAAAATTCGCACCAACTGGCCGCTATCGTATTCGCAGATGTAGTGGGCTATACTGCTATGATGCAGCAAGATGAAAATGATGCGGTGGAAAAAATTAACCGGTTCAGGCAATCACTTGAAACGATTGCCACTGAACTGGATGGAAAAATAATTCAATATTACGGCGATGGATCGCTGCTACTTTTTCGCAGTGCTACCGATGCTTCTGAGTTTGCTAAATTATTGCAGATGGACCTAAACGAGGAGCCTTTTGTCCCTGTTCGTATAGGTGTTCATATGGGCGATGTACTGATTCAAAATGGAAATGTTTTTGGAGATGTTGTTAATATAGCATCCCGTATCCAGGCACTGGCACCCGCTGGCGGAATTTATATTTCAGAAATGGTTTTTCTGAATATTGCCAATAAAACAGGACTCGATTCAGTTTTTATCAGTGAAGAATCACTGAAGAACGTAAAAGAACCAGTACGTATCTATGAAGTGCTGACGCAATTCAGTAAACCAGTGATACCATCATTACCTCCGGGAAAAAAAATGGCCAGGAAGATTGATGAGAATAGTATTGCCGTGTTACCTTTTTCTAATATGAGCAGTGATAAGGAGCAGGAATATTTCAGCGATGGTCTTACGGAAGATATTATCACACAACTTTCAAAAATAAAATCACTTAAAGTGATTTCCCGGACTTCGGTAATGCAATATAAAAAAAATCCGAAGTCAATAAAGGAAATAGGGGGTGAGTTAGGGGTAGCAGTTATTTTAGAAGGTAGTGTTCAGCGAAATAATAACCAGGTTCGTATTACAGCGCAGCTTATCAATGCCATTACTGATGAACATTTGTGGGCTGAATCCTATGACCGGCCCGTAGATGATATATTTTCTATACAACGGGAAGTAGCCATTGCAATATCCACGGTACTAAATACAAAACTTTCTAAAAATGAAACGGAAAACCTGGATAATAAACCAACGGTTGATATGCAGGCCTATGATATGTACCTGCGGGGAAAATTCCTGGTGGAAAAAAGGAATAAAACTGATTTGCTCATTGCCAGGGAACTGTTTCAGATGGCCGTAAATATCGATAAAACCTTTGCTGTTGCTTACGCTGGATTAGCTGATACTTATCTACTTTCTTCTTATCGGGGATACCAGGATCCCGATGTAATGCTGATGGTGGCCAAAAAACATATTGATGTGGCTCTGGGTCTGGATACTACTTCGGGTGAAATACAGGCAACATTAGGATATTGGTATTACCAGACTTTTAATTGGAAAGAAGCAGAAAATTCGTACAGGAAATCGATCAGGCTGAATTCCAATCAATCGAATGTATATCTCTGGCTGGCAATTTTACTGGAAGCAAAAGGAGAACAGGAGGATGCATTAAATATTTATAACCTGGGCAGCGAAGTCAATCCATCGTGGGATTATTTAATACATAATAAGATAAGGGCATTGGCAAATAGTAATAACCAGGAAGAAGCCATACGACTTCAAAAAGAGCTTATTGAAAAAACAGGGTACGATCCTTTACTACAAAAATCCAGGTACTCAAGTCTTGCACTGCTTTATTGGTCATTTGGTAAAAAAGAAGATGCAATAGCCGTGGCAGTGAAAGCACAGAATTTGGGGTTGGTAGAGTTTTTTCGGGAAGGTGTTCATACTATCATGGAAAAAGAAGTAGATGAACATTACCGGGTATATAAAAAATCAGGTGAATATGTTTCCGAACTCTGGATGGGCATAGATTATGCAAAGGCAGGGGCAAGGGAAAAAGCACTGGAATGTTTTAATAATGCGATAATCCAGCGGGATACAGCCATCCCTCAATTACTGATCAGGCATTGCGAATTTTTAAACATAAAATTTATCAACCTGATCCAGTTAACCAGAAAGATCAAAACATTAATTAGTTTCTGATCATTTTCCTCTAATCTGATAGTATGCCCGCTTTTAACTTTTCGGGGCTTTCTATTATTTTTTTTACCTGAAGATTAGTGAGATGGAATCTTTTTTGCCATTGTTTCCAACTTTCAGTAAAACATATTTTTTCATCCTTTCTGGTCATTTACCCGGAAAAGAAACAGCAGCTGGGATAGTTAAATAAGTAAAAAGATAATTGGCAGTAATGATTATGCCGGTAATAAAAGAAATAATTTTGCCATATAAATAATTAGTAGTTATGACACAAGACAAAACAATGATCCTGCATACCTATAATGATATGCTGGAAGCTAAAATGATCCAGGATAAATTGACGGAGAATGGAATTGAATCTTTTTTGAATGATGAGAATGTAATGGGCCTTGATCCGGTTGGTGGGGTTGAACTGAGAATTTTTGAAAAAGATGCAGCAGCTGCCCAGAAAATTATTTCCGGTTAAACGGATACATGTTGTTGTTGGTTTATCTACTTGTTGGCAATTCCAGGTCTTCTGATAAATCTTCAACTGAAAGAAGTGGGCATTCTTCGATCCCCGGCAATCTTAATTTACCTGAATTTACATAATAAGAAATCAGGGTAAGGGGAGAAATAAACTTTTCAAAAAACGGTTACTGGTTTTTAGAATAATTAATAAAAATTACAACAATGACTGACTTAAAAGACAAAGTAGCTTATATAACAGGCGGAAGCAAGGGTATTGGATATGGTATTGCCAAAACCTTGCTGGATAGTGATATGAAAATCGCAATCACCAGCAGATCATTAACTGCTGCGAAGCAGGCAGCCGAATCATTGAGCAACGATTCATCAGCGATATTAGCACTCGAATCAGATGTAAGTTCATTAGTATCCGAAACCAAAGCTATTGAAGCCACTATTGCTCATTTTGGGAAATTAGATGTATTAGTTGCCAATGCAGGAGTTGGCCATTTCGCAAATATTGAAACCTTATCGGCGGAAGATTGGAAAGATACTATTGACACGAATCTCACCGGTGTTTTTAACAGTGTGAAAGCAGGGATCCCGGCATTAAAGCAATCGAAAGGATATATCATTACCATTGCAAGTCTTGCCGGTGCTAATTTTTTTGAAAATGGCGCTGCTTATAATGCCAGTAAATTTGGATTGGTTGGTTTTTCGCAGGCAATCATGCTTGATTTACGGAAATACGGTATAAAGGTAACTACGATTATGCCAGGATCGGTGTCCACTTATTTTGCCAATCATATTCCCGGAGATGCAGATGCCTGGAAAATACAACCGGAAGATATTGGCCAGATGGTAGCAGATCTTTTAAAAATGAATCCAGGAACATTACCCAGTAAGATAGAAGTGAGACCATCAATACCGGGAAAATAAACCTAATTTGACTATGCCTATAAAGTTTGCTATAAAAGCTATTGCTATCATACCCGGGTTATTCTTATTTACACTTTCCTGTACTACTGGTAAAAAGAAAGAACAACAAGAGGCCTTTCAATACAATAAATTTAAAGATTCAATAATTATTGTAAATAAAGAGGCTACTCCTGACAGTAGCAATCTCTTTGATGAAAGGGTTTATACTCCTGGTATCGATTCATTGGAAAACATATTAGTTAAAATTGATACGTTATGGCACAGGGATGCCGCCATGATGGAACAGGTGGATACCCTGATAAAGCGTTTGAAAAATGCCAGAAACATTTCGCCGGGAGAATATCAGCAATTAAAAGAAAATGTCCGTACGCTGGATACTTTTCTTGCTAAAAAAATAGATACCATCAAAACCTCCTGCCGGGAAAAGGAATGTCCTGTTTATGCTGCTGTCAATAAATCAAGGCAACTACTCTTTTTATATATTGATGGCGAATTAAAGGATAGCTTTCCTGTATCTACCGGAGTGAAAAAATACAGAACTCCCGATTTAAATGTAAGACCATCAGGTCCTTTTTTTACAAAATATACATCCCGCAAATTCCCCGGTGGAAATTATAAGGGCTTAGGCAATATGCCTTATGCTGTTTTTTTGCACGGGGGATATGCGATACACGGCACTACTCCGGGAAATTTTCCAAAATTGGGAACAATCGCCTCCCATGGATGTATCCGGCTTCATCCTGATAATGCAAGAATATTTTATGAATTGGTAAAACTGTTTGGGCTGAATAATACCTGGGTTACGGTCAGGGATTCCTTATAATTTTATCTTTTGTATTATTTTTTCAGTGAGCAATAATTAATTGAAGTTCGGATGGATGTTGCAAAAACCTGGAAAAGGTTGATTACTTCCCTATATCTTCCACTTCAATATCTTCTTCATCATCCTTCGGTTTTCGGTAATCGTTTTTAAGCTGATTCTCAAACTTCTTTTCGTCTTTTATATTGCGCATAATCAGGAACACGATTAATGCTATCATGCCAATACCTACCGGAATTAATAGGAGCCAGTTCATTTGCAGAATGTTTTTTGTAAGTTAACTTCAATTATTGGAATGATAAAAGTATATTTAAATGATCCGGCCTTCTTTTCGGTCGCTGTGCCTGTATGTTAATTTCACTCACTTTCATACCTGCTGAGTCTATTTGATAGATGAGCAATTTGTTGCTGCATATCATTCATACGTTGTAACAAATAAGTGATGGTCTCAATACCTTCCAGGTTGATATCCATTTCATAGTACAATCTCACCAGTCTTTCCAAATGGTTCAATTGGTTTACTGGGACAAATATTTTTTCTTCGGTATGGAGAATTTCTAGCAGGCCGCTTTTATTTAATGAATGAATAAAAGACAACTCAATATTATGATGAATACAAAATTCATCGGCAGCAATCATTTCTTCTGTTTGCATACAAATGGTTTTAGTTGAGTTTACTCAATTCAGTGAATAAGGCTTTCTGTTGCTCAGAAAGGTTGTTCGGTAATTTTATTTCATAGGTTATATATAAATCCCCGCTTTCTCCTTCTTTTTTATATACCGGAACACCTTTCCTTTTCAATCTTATTTTAGAACCGGGTTGTGTTTCCGGACTTACAGTAAGTTTTACTTTGCCGGTCATTGTCTCTATAGTTGTTTCCCCTCCCAGCATAGCCGTGTATAAACTGATAGGAGCAGTAGTATAAAGATCATTTCCCGTTCGTTTAAAAGCAGGATGTGTTGCTATAGAAAAGGTAATATATAAATCACCTGCCGGGCCACTATTTACACCAGGTGCACCATAGCCGGTTAATTTTATCACTTGCCCGTTTTCTATACCAGCCGGAATCGTAATCCGGATATTTTTTCCATTTACAGTTAGTGTTTGCTGATGTGTTGCCAGCACATCATTTAATTGAAGTTTTAATTCTGCTTTATAATCCTGCCCCCTGAATTTTGTTTGCCTGCTACGTCCCGTATTACCAAACATGGATTCAAAGAAACTGGAAAAATCACTGTCTGGATCACCCGAAAATTGATGGCCACCTCCAGATTGAGATGAGCCTTTCGATTGGCGTTGTTG
>JANMLJ010000579.1:0-2710 GCA_031372465.1 Chitinophagaceae bacterium
TCTTTTTTTTCATACCTTTTTGCCATGGCATTCTATTTTGGTTTTTTAGGTGCTCTTTCTTTTATTATCAGGCCTGCATCCTGAAGCTTTCTTCCCAACTTGTCATCCCCGGCAATCTTGAGCAGATCTTTTTCCAGGCCAAGGACAAAGAGAACCTGGGCATAGGAACCCATGGAAACTCCGGGAAAGCCCTTCTCAATTGCCAACAAAGTTGGTCGACTTAAATTGGCTCGTTCAGAAACTTGTTCTGTGCTGAGCTTCCTGCGAAGCCTTGCCAGCTTGATATTTTCGCCAAATTCCTGTAGTATCCGCTTGATTGAAGGCAATAAAGGTGATTTTTTACTTTTCATAATGATAAGTATATTTTACAAAAATATGCTATTTTGTAAATAATATTTTACATTATTTTATTTGTTAGTAAACAATAACCTAACTTATTGAAAATAACCGTGCTAGCTCAGTTGATATAGATAGGAGCCTATATTTTAGATTTTGCGTTTACAAATCCTGGTTGACATCTAACCTCCAGCTATAATTGTCAATATATGAGTGGGACTTTATCCATGCTATGTCAATTTTTCCTCCAAAGCTCCTTTCCAGGCAACAAATCCTTTCTTCGTATCCGAATAGTCGTGAACGACCCTGCTAAAGTTATTACTCTCTTTTCCCAAAAAAGCTTGCCGACCATTTCGTTTTATATCTCTGAGTATAACCTCAATTTCTACAAGTGTAATTCGTAAAGATTCCCTTGTTCTATCTGCATGCCATATATAGGTCGCTTCTTCGCTATCCAATGTTTCCCATATAATATGATATCTCTTTTCACCCGCCAACAGGAATAAAAAAGAAAATGGGTGTAAGACAAATCTTAATTTTAAAACCGAAGCCTCATGCTTGGATGAAAGATATTTTAGCTGCAAAAAATGTTTTGAGTTCTTAATGTTCAAAATGTCATCAAGCAGGGCGACTTCTGATGAAAATAACTTATTCCCACCGTCATGCGAACTTAGCAAATCCTCCAACGTATGGATAGATTGATCATCCATAGCCCGGTTTTTGCCCTTAAAAATCTCCCGCTTTACAAATTCAAAGCGCATACTGTCAATCATATGATTATTTATGCTATCAATATCCTCTGATTTGGCTGTTGCGGACAGTACCTGACTGTCTGTATGTTTTACCGAAATATTTACTGTAATTAATTTTTTCTTCAATGCTTTTGCAAAATAATCGCGAATGGCTGCAAACTCCGGTCTTATATCCGGGTTCGGAATTTCGAATAAGATTTCCTGCTTGATTTCCTCAATGAAGATGGGAAAGGAAACACTTCCAAATAAAAAATTAATTTTACCAAAGGGTACTTTCATTGTTTTCAAAACAACATACTCGGTAGGAGTCTGTTCTTTTTTATTATCCTCTATTCCTTTAGCTTCGATGATAGGCTGATGTTTTAGTATAACGGATCTTAGGAAGCCACTTGTATCGAGGCTTCTGAATTTTATTCTTTCAATCCCATAAAAATAAAACGACCCCTGTTTGGCATCCATTACCTTACTTATCGGAAAATCATAGTCAATAATTTCTCCAAACAACTCACCTTCCTCCTCATTATAACTATTAACACGAAATCTCCAGACTACACCATCTTTAAATTCTTCAACAGGTAATGGCAAATCAATACAGTCAACCGGTAGTAAAATGCCGCTGGTATTGATATAAAATCCGGCGCCTTGAAAAACCAATAATATTTCATCAAGGTTTGCCACTTGCCCCGCTTTCATCAACTTTCGATAATATTTGTTTCGCTGCTTGAACAGATTGTTGAAGTATTCAATCCTGCAATCCCTGTAATCATATATAACCGGGGCAACCGGGCTTCTCTGAACCCGGCCGATATATTGAATCAGTTTGCCTTCAAAAGAAAATGGATAAGCCAAAATCAGGCAATCTAAAACGCCAATATCCGTCCCTTCGCCAATAAATTGGCCGGTGGCGATCAATACCTGGAAATCGCCGTTCTCAATTAGTTGCAGTTTTGCTTTCTTAGATTGTTCGTTATCTTCTCCGGTCAATGTAATTGTTTCACAAGTGCCTTTCAGATATTGTTGTATTATATCAACATGGGCTTTCCGCTCGGATAATACAAGTATCTTTCTGCCAGCCCTTACTTCCCTTTTAATATCTTCTACGATCATTACATTTCTTGCTGTATCATGAATAAGGATATTTAAAAGTGTCTCCGTTTTATCCGTTGAGGCATTAAACGGCGTAAACAATTCTGTGTTTTGAATGACTACCGATAATTGTCTATTCTGGTTTGTAGTTATAGGGATGACCACTTCATGAATTATATCGCCAATGTGAATAAAAATCAGCTTTTCATCTTTGTTTTTTCTAAAAGGAGTTGCTGTAAACCCATAGAGGTAATAAGAATGGAAATGCTGTATTACTTCCCGGAATGTTTTGGCGGGAATATGATGACATTCATCTACTATAATTATTCCAAAGGCATGATGTAATTTGTCTCTGTCTGGCAGATCTGGATTTTGCAGGCTTTGTATCATCGCCACGGTAATTTCCTCCCCAATTTGATAGCTTATACCATTAATTTTTCCTATTTTGAATTTTGTAATACCCATAAAATACTGAATCCTATCCACACTCTGATGATTCAATTTTTTTCGATGAACTATAATTTTAGAAGGTTGCT
>JANMLJ010000585.1:0-5105 GCA_031372465.1 Chitinophagaceae bacterium
CACGGTCTTGTATAGTCGCTTTTCCTGCCAATGCCAATGGGATGCAACAAACACAAGTACAGGAAAACGGACAACAGCCCTGTACTAAACATGTTTCGGGTGTGCAGTTGGATGTGTCGGCAGGCAAACTGAACCTGCTAAAAGGAGAAAAGACGTATATAGATGTAAAAATATCCGGTCTTCAGAATTTACCGGCACCAGCTATTCTTAACCTTGTCAACATAACAACGGATGTGGTAATAATGCAGCCTTCTAATATTATTGCTGTACCGTTGGAATCAGACAGTCTGAGTTCAGGAACATTCAACCGTCAGTTTGATGTGCAAAGTATCAGATCAGGAAATTTTGTGGTGAATGTGAATCTCGATTTTCAGGATATTATGATGAGTCCAAAAGATCCTACCCCAGATGATCCAAAACCTGAGGATACTAAAAATACGGTTCCTACTGTAGGGGGAGAAAAACCAGATGAACCCAAAATTGCGGTGATGCCGGATATATCGAAAATACCAGATTCTATTACTGATAAAAATAAAAAATCTTGTTCAAGATCAACAGTTGAAGATAATTTTCCGAATATGGATGGGGGACTTGCAATGTCTAAAATGGCAGTAAAACGGACCATTAAAAGAGATGATTTTGTACCCTTAATAGCTGAAGGAGCCGATTTTGATATGTTTATCATCAAATGTTCTGTTGCGGGAAAATGTCCGAATGAAGTAAGTACAGCAAAAATTGTTCCTCTTGCAGGAAGGGTAAGGTTTGAATGGGAAATATTAGGAGGAAAGGGTCTGGGGCAATTTGTAAAATTGGGTTGTTCATTTACAAATAATGAAGATGGTCAGAAAACAGAAGGAGAACAGGTAATTTTTATGCCACCTGTTGTCCAACTTCCGGTATTACCGGATAAAGTAAGATCTGTCACAACAAAAATAAAACTTAGTATCATTGATGATAAAGAAACATTGAAAGATAGACAGGTTGACAGATATTTTGAAATCATTACGCTGCGGGATCCTGAAAACCCTGATGAGTATAAAATAGAAATTAAATATAAGAATGATCAAAATATTCCCGGGCCAATTTCAAGACAACCTGGAGGTAATTGTAAAGCAATTGCAGGACCATGGATTAAAGGAAAAGGTCTTGTAACCCCAAAAATTATATTGCCTGATGTACAAGATTATAATAAAATGGTATTAGGCCAATGGATTGTTCTAGAAGCTGAGAACCAGCACGAAACGGATGTTCTTGCTGGTATAAATTGTACTACAGCATGCAGCCCGTTATTGCCATTCTCTAAAGAGTTTGAGGATAATGTTCAATGGAATTGGACCGAAGAAAGCGGTAAAGGAAAATTTGTTATTAGTCACTCAGGGCGTTATGTTATTTACCAGGCACCAACAACTTTACCTGCCGGGCAAACAGAAATGAAACTTGTTTTTAAGGTGACCGCAAGCAACGTGGAAAATGGTATTCAATCAACCGATGATAAAATAGAAAGTAATAAAGTTAGTATTACAGTTTACCAACCGGGAATAAAAATGCATTATCCTGAAAAGGATTGGTTACCCAAGAATTTTAATTCGGTATCCGTGACATCGGAATTGCAATATTTTCAGGATAATAAATGGCAACCCGCGCTTGCACATATGTGCAGGATACTGTTTTTTGAACTGATAAATGTAAGCCAGGAAAGAGGTATAACTATGAATGACCCGATTTTTAATAAGGCAGATAATTGTTTTGATCTTCAGTTTATGAATAGTGAGATTGAAGGCAATTTCGAAGTTTTTGCACCTGTTGATTTTAGACAAACGAATATTTCTAACTGTACTTTGAAAGACCAGTTTATGATGCTCAGAACAGTAAAGCCATTAAAGGAATTCAAAGTAGACGTTTATTCACTCGACTTCGGTTCCTATGGGTTTTTACGGAGTTTCGCCAATGTCAACGAAGGCGTGGTGTTAATTAAAAAAGGTGATCAAGAATTGGAGAAAGAGAAATTTCACGGAAACCCAAATTTTATGTTTAAGTATAAATCATTTGACAAAGGAATCGGTACAAGTCCTCCAATCTATACATCCATTCCCTGGTTGAAAACAGAAGTGTCTCATCCTTTATCAGTTTCCGGGCCATCCAGAGTAAAAGCAGATGTGTACACAGATAACCGTATAAATATTCCTGTTGATATAGATGAAAATCACATCCCTGATGAAGGATGGACAACAGCACAAACGATAAGAATACCTGATCCCCCGAAGAATAATGTTGATGAAGATGATTTGCCTGTAGGAAATAAAACCAAAGGAGATGGACTGTCCGCTTATGAAGAATACCGCGGTTTTAGCGAGCTAGAAGGTAAATATAACGTCAATATCCGTACAAATCCATCTATAAAAGATGTCTTTATTTTTAACAGGGATAATTTGGATATAAGTTTGTTTAAGACAGTAACAGGTTTGCAGGTTCATGAAGTAAAAGCAGAGAATATTCTGCCAGATGCTGTTGGTGATGATGCCAGGAGCATCAACTTTAATTTTACTAAAGGTTCGCCTACTCATATTGTAAGTCAGCGAGCACTGCGTCTTATAGATGCAGGGACTCATACAGGGTTACTGGGCATTGCCTGTCCTGATAATACATGTATATACCCGGGAACAGTTGCTCCTCCCAATTGGATTTATGAAATACGGATATACAGAGATGCTATCTTCGGTAAGGAAAAATTAAAAGGGTATGATCCTAAACTCAAACTGGCACAAGTAGTTGCACATGAATTATGTCATGGTATAAATATTTGCCATCATGGTGATGGAGATCTTAATAAGGAAACCGATTTTGATATGATCAACGGTGTGTGTAGCGGGGATATTGATTGTGTAATGAGGTATGATAATAGCGGAAAACATAATTTGGGAAAAAATGGGGATAAGGTTATTCCGGAAACTATAGGAAGTAAATTATGTATCAGCCCTGTCGGAACAGGATATAATACAACCAGTAAAAAGCCGGGATATGGAGATGCTGCCCCGGGGCGGGGCAATTGCCTGAACCAGATGCAGGTTACCGGATTTGGAATTAAACCTATAGCTTGTAAACAGTAATTGAAATTTATTAGCAACCTAATTCTTTTCCATTCAAAAGAAGAAAAATTACATGGAGGACAACACTTTATTCTTTTCTTAGCATATGGAACATAGAAGGTAACCCAACAACTGCACCCAAACCCAGCAATAGCAGGGTGTTCTCTTGTGCAAAAAAACCGGTAGAGTAAAAGATTCTGTCAATAACCAGTAAACTTATTATCGTAATGGTAAAACCGATAGAATTATAAATAGTTAATGCCGTTCCTCTTAAATGCTCAGGTGCATATTGCGCCACCAATGTTGAAAATTGCGGCGAATCAGGTACAACCGCAAGCCCCCAGACAAAAAGCAATAAAAGAAACAACCAATATGGAAGTGAATAAAAAAGCGGGGAAATAAAACAACAGATCCCGGAAATAAGCAAGGCTGTCATGGCCACTTTAGCACTGCCAATTCGTAATGAAAAAAATCCTCCGGCAATACAAGAGATACTGCCGCTGCCAATGATCAGGAAACTCAGCAACGGAATATTAAGCGGAAGATTATTTTTTTGAGCATACAAAGCAAGTATCACCGGAACAAATCCCCAGAAAGTATATAACTCCCACATATGACCGAAATATCCGAATGCAGCCTGCCTCCATTTTTTGGATTTAAATATTTCACTCAACGCATTCCACTGAAATCCTCCGGATTTTTTTCTGTAAGGGCCGTCACCTACAAAAAGTAACATAACAACTCCCCCCATCAATGCAAAGATGGAAGTAAAATATAAAACAGTTTTCCAGGGTAATTCAAAATCTCTGTTCTTTAATAAATGAGGAAAAGCAGTTCCCAATACTAAAGCTCCCAATAAAAATCCCATGGCTTTTCCTAATCCCTTTTCAAACCAATCGGCAGCTATCTTCATACCTACCGGGTAAATACCGGCGATAAAAAAACCGGTGAGAAACCGAAGTGTAAATAAAGCACCTGCATCCCTTGCCTGCCATACGACTGCTACGTTTGTCACTGCACCAAATAAAGAGCTGAAAAAAAATAATTTTGTTGGAGAAATACGGTCCGCCAATGAAAAAAATGCAAAGACAAGCGTACCTGCAATGAAGCCGAACATTACAGCAGTGGTGACCTGGCTTACTGCATACTGACTAAGATGAAGTGATTCTTTGAGTTCCGGTAAAATAGCATTACCCACAAACCATAAAGATGTTCCGGCAAATTGTGACAGTACAATCAACGGAAGAATATGGCCTGCTCTTTTATTCAAACTGTTTTATTATGCGTTAAAAAATATCATTAACGGTGTAAACGGAAATTAGCCAATAGAATACCGGCAAATACCAGTACCATACTTACAATATGTACCCAGGTAAATTGTTCATGAAGAAATAATACCGCCTCCATACTGCTGAAGATGGGTATAAGATTACCGAATAAAGCTGTTCTTCCTGCACCTAATTTATGGATGGCAATATTCCAGATAAAAAAACAAATAACAGAAGCGCCTAAACCGAGATAAAGAATAGAAAGGAATAAGTGGCCATTCCATTCCACAGCCGGTGATTGGTTCATTTCCCAAATAAAGAATGGAAGGACTATTATTGTTCCAAAGGAGAAAATGATGAATAAGAAATTAATGGGGGATATACCTGGTGGCTTTTTTTTCACCATGGTATTATAGACGGCAAAACAAAAGGCAGCTAACAACACCCAAAGATCACCTTCGCTGAATTTTAAGTGTAAAAGGTTTTGGAAATTTCCCTTCGCTAAAAGAAAAAGGACTCCAATTATACAAACGAACATTCCTGTGAGTTTATACCAACCTACTTTCTCTTTCAGGAAGATGCGGGCAAAAGCTACCGACATAATAGGGGAGGAGGTAGTACCAATCAATGCAAGATTGATTGCCGATGTATAATGTGCACCGATATAAACAAACGTATTAAACAGTGCTATGCCGGTCAGCGAAATCCAGAACAGGTAATGCCATGATTGCTTCACCACATTCCATTCTGC
>JANMLJ010000600.1:0-3834 GCA_031372465.1 Chitinophagaceae bacterium
CACATTAGGTTTGGAATAATTATCGGTAAAATATTTTCCATCTGCTGAAATGGACACTGAATGATTACCATCTTCAGGTGTAAGCAAATTACAATTGCTGCCATCAAAATTAACGCGGTAAAAATGGCTGAAATAAGGATCGCGACCTTTTTCTTTTCCGTTGGCATTAAAATACAGCACCCGGTTCGTTTCATCCACTTTTATTAACTGGGTAACTACAAATGCACCTTTGGTAATTTGATTTTTCAGCTTCCCGCTGGTAATATCATATAAATATAAATGGCCCCAATCGTCACGCTCACTATACCATATCAGCTCGTTTGTTTTATCAAGGTAACGGATGTTGATGGCGCCCTGCCCGCTTTCGTATTGCGTAGCCACTTTTTCTTCAAACACCTCCTTTACATCTCCTGTAACGGCATCGGCTATGCGAATTTTTTCTATTTTGTGATCCCTGCTGGTAGATACGAAAACCAGTTTGCTGGCATCTGTACTCCAGAAATTATCATCATAGGGGCTGCCCGATGCAATATCATCACTAAGTGTTCCCCGCCTGTCATCAGGAGCAATTTTTAAACGGATCAGCTGGCCTTTCTCCACATCAATAATCACCCGTTCTATCTGTATGATCTTTTTATCTTCCGGCAGTGGATATTTCCATGCTTCCAGTTTTGGTGCCCCTACATTTGTTGTAACCAAATACATATTACTTAGATGCCGTTGATCCTGCTGATAGGTGGCAATCTTTTTTGAGTCGGGCGACCAGAGCATGATGGGGCGGTCGCTATGCCTCCATCCGGCATTGTCTGTTGCATAGCCATAATCTTTTATGCCGTCAGTTGTAAGCTGGGTTTCTTTTTTTGTAGCCATATCCCTTACCCATAGGTTCCAGTTTCTAATGAATGCTGATTTTTTTCCGTCTGGCGATATGCTTTCCAATCCTCCGCCTATTCTGCGACCGCCGGTGGCAGCCATTGCAGTGGCCGTATCAGGTAAAATCGATTTTTTATCCGGTCCTGTTTTGCGGTTGCCATTGGCGGGATCTATTAAAACATATTCTAGTCCACCGGGTACAGAAACAGTATACCATAATTTACCATCTGATAGCCAGTTTGGATTTACGTTATTGCGGTAAACCAGTTTGCTTGTATTAAGACCTAATGACAGTGTGGCTGCTTCATAATCGGTGGCAGTTAAAATCTTTTTATCAGATTGGGCATTGGTGGAAAAAGATGCGATGGCTATTAATGCTATGGCGATATACTTTTTTTTCATAATGAAGTTTTGAAAAAATATGGTGAATAGTATGTTTTGCAGGTAATATATGCAAAGTTATTGCTGAATAACAAAATGAAATCAAAAGTATAAATAAATATGGTGAGGGAATTAAGGGCTTCTCTAAAACTACTATTTTTTATGCCCTCGCCAATAAGAGGCTTTCTAAAAAGTAAAAAAATCTCGCAAAGACGCTAAGGCGCAAAGAACAATACAATAGAAAATCATTCTCTGCGGCTTAACGTCTTCATGGCAAACCTTTCACTTTGCCATTTTGAAATGGTAGTGTCATTATACCTCACCCTTCATCAGCCCGTTTTAATCGAAGGTTATTTCTCCTCTCCTTAAGGAGAGGTGGACGAACTTTCCCGGCATAAAAAGTTTTGATGGGTGAGGTTTTCCCCGGCACAAAGAACAATACAATTGATCATTATTCATTGCGTCCCGATAGCTATCGGGATTGCGCCTTTGCGAGAAAATTAAATTTATGACAGTTTTGACAGCCTCAAGCAAAGCTTTCAGAGATGCCCTCATTTTTTACGCAAAACCTTTTCCAGCACTTTGGGATCTCCATCTATAGGTTCCTTAATGGTAAGTCCCAATAAACGGCTGATCAATGGATACACATGAATATTTTCAAAGGTAGGAATAGTGATCCCTTTTTTTATTTGTGGGCCCCAGGCATAAAAAACGGCATGCATATTTTTCATGGCAGGGTCAAATCCATGCGCACCGGGACTGATACGGTTGTTATTACCACTTAATACTTTTGGATAATGCGGTACTACAAAAATATCACCGATCCGGTTGAAGCGGTCATCTTTTGTTGAATAATGCCATCGTGCTGGAATATTTTCCCGCAGATAAACCGTAAAACCATTTTCTTTCTTTTTCAATAATGCATAGGTTGACTTTATATCGGCAGTATTTTTTGCATAGAGATGCAGACTGGTATTGCCACCACGAATGATAAAGCGGGAACTATCAATCATAGAAGCAATATTGATCCGGGTTACCGTATCTACTGCTGCCATGCCATGATCGGCCAGGAAAATAAAATTAACGGGCAATCCCAATGCAGCTACTTTTTTGGTAAGGCTTCCTATGGCTTTGTCTATAAACAGCACGGCATCCCTTGTTTGAGGCGCATCTGGCCCAAACATATGTCCTTCATGGTCAGCATTGCTGATATAAAAAGTGATCATATGCGGACGGATATCTTCCGGCAATTGCAACCAGTCGATTACTTTATTAATGCGGAAATTGATATCGGTATTATCTCCAAACTTGTACCAGTAGGATGGATAAGTTTGTTTGACAGCTGCTTCGCTTCCAACAAAATAATAAGAAGCGCTGAGCATGCCCTGCTGTTCGGCCAATACCCAGATTGGTGTGCCTCCATACCAGCTTCCATCTTCCACCGATTTACGGTCGCCAATGCTGTACGTTGCTTTGCGGCTGCGGTCATAAAATTGGTTATATACAATTCCCTGATGAGCAGGATACAAACCGGTAGCAATGGTATAATGATTAGGGAATGTTACACTGGGAAAAGAAGGAAGCATACTTACTGCTTTTACACCAGTGGCGGCAAGCTTCAACAGGTTTACTGCCTGATATTTACCGGCATAATCATAACGGAAACCATCAGCCGAAATAAGAATGACATAGGGCTTATTGCGTTGTGCAGCTGCATTTTTGCGGCCAGGTGTAATTTGCTGAATGGTATCCTGCGCCTGCAGGGCGGAGCAAAATAATAACAATAAAAGAAAGATGACACTGTTGCGCATGTTAATCAGGTTACTATTGACTATTAAAATTTGAAAGCTCCAAGCAATCTTTTGCGAAAGATACAACAGTATGCGTTGACAGTGATTAGTCTTGAATAATTTTTCTTTGAGTCTCCGTGACTTCGTGGCGAAGCCTGCCCCGTTAAATCGGGGTGTTTCAAACTAAATATTTTTTGAAACACGAAGGCTTAAAGACACGAGGCACGGAGTTAATTATGTATAAATTCCTTAGCTAATCATTTTCTTTCTTTGTGGCTCCGTGACTTCGTGGCTCTGTGTTTCAAACTAAAATGTTTTGAAACACGAAGGCGCCAAGACACAAAGGCACGGAGTAAATTATGTATAAATTCCTTAGCTAACCTTATTCTTTCTTTTTGTCTTTGTGGCAAAAAATTCCTTACCAACCAGTTTGCTTTAGCAAAGAAATAGTATCCCCACAGGTTATACTATCAGAACTTAATCTTGTAACTCAGGTTCGGAACTTACAATGGCGTGAATCAGGGTTTTCCTAAAGTACTCTTTGTTGGTGTCTTGCCCGGCTGCAAGGCCATCTGCACAACACCAACAAAGGCGTGCTATTAACAGGGCAACTTATTCCATCGCCTTCAAATTCTTTACTACCCCAACTATTTTCACCCTTTTTCATCACTGTTAAATTTATTTATCCAAAAATGAAATACATACATAATGCCAGATGAATTCCTACTACAACCATTATGATAATTTTTGTTTCGTTTTTCATGGCTATTAATTTAAAAGGCTGTTTATC
>JANMLJ010000623.1:0-9704 GCA_031372465.1 Chitinophagaceae bacterium
TATTCCAATCTCACCTTTTTATTAAAAGTATCCGGTAAGGAATTTGTATTACGTAAACCACCCAGAGGTGCTGCTATTAAATCTGCACATGATATGGAGAGGGAGTTTAAGGTATTGACTGCATTACAACCTGTATACAAACCTATTCCAGCACCTATATTATTTTGTAAAGATGAATCCATTATCGGTTCTCCTTTTTATATCATGGAAAGAGTAAGTGGAATTATTTTAAGAAATAAAATTCCGGCGGGAATGGAGCTAACTCCAGCTACTATGAGGGCTGTTTCTGAGTCAACTGTAGATAACCTGGCTGCTTTACATTCTATCGATATTGAAAGCACCGGTTTAAATCAGCTGGGAAAACCAGAAGGATATACCAGGCGACAGGTGGAAGGATGGATAAAAAGATATGTTGCAGCCGAAACAGATCATATGGAAGAAATGAATAAAACAGCTGAATGGATGCTGTCAAATATACCTGATGATGGAGCTCCGGCTTTTATCCATAATGATTATAAATATGACAACCTGGTTCTTAATCCGGAAAATTTAAGCCAGATCATTGCAGTATTGGATTGGGAAATGGCCACCATCGGCAACCCTTTTATGGATCTGGGAACATCACTCGGCTATTGGGCAGAAGGCGATGATAGTAATGCACTGAAACCGTTTAACCTGACCTGGTTGCCCGGCAACATGACGAGAGAAGAAGTGGTACTACGATATGCCGAAATAAAAAAAATACCTATTCCTGATATGTTGTTTTATTATGTGTTTGGTTCCTTTAAAATTGGTGTGATCGTGCAACAGATTTATGCACGCTATAAAAAAGGATTAACTACAGACGAACGCTTTGCAGGTTTACTGCATGTGGTAAAAGCCTGTGCGGCCAATACCCAAAAAGCAATTCAATATAAACGGATCAGTCATTTTTATTAATAAAATTATTCAGCAACAAAAAAAATAAAATATGCAATTGAAATTAACGGATATAAAAAATGTATTAATACTTGGTAGTGGAACAATGGGCCTGCGTATCGGGTTGCAAGCAGCAATCAGTGGGTTTAATACAACCATTTATGATATTCATGAAGAGACATTTATTGCCGCCCAAAAAATTCAGCAGTCAATTCTTAAGAATCTTTTGGAGAGAAATATTATTACGGAAGTAGATGCCGAAGTAGCAAAAAGCAGAATAACTTTTACTACAGATGCAGTGAAAGCTGCTGCGGAAGCTGATTTTATAAGTGAATCTGTTGTGGAAGATCTGGAGATAAAGAAAAAAGTATGGGCACAGTTTGCCACACTATGCCCGGCGCATACCGTTTTTACTACTAACACATCTTACTTAATGCCTTCTTTATTTGCTGCAGAAACCGGCAGGCCTGCACAATTTTGTGCTTTTCATTTTCATGATGTCTTTTTTGCCAATGTCGTGGATATTATGCCAAATCCTGAAACCGCATTATGGGTCGTTGATTTATTAACGGAAATGGGCAGCAAACTAAACCAAACACCAGTTTACGTAAAAAAGGAATCCCCGGGGTATATTTTTAATGCCATGCTTGTTGCATTAATAGGCGCCGCAGGTGCATTGGTTACTTATGATATTGCAAGTATTGAAGATGTTGACAGAAGCTGGATGGGTAATTTTAAAATGGACAGGGGACCTTTTGGTGTTTTAGATGTGATTGGTTTAGAAACTGCCTGGCATGTTACCAGTTCATTACAAGATACCAAGAGTCAAAAATTTGCTGCCTTACTTAAAACCTATGTTGATGCGGGAAAATTAGGTGTAAAAACAGGAGAGGGGTTTTATAAATATCCAGATCCTGCTTTTCAGCAGAGTGATTTTGTTGCAGGGATAAAATAAATTTGTTAAATCAAAAAGAAATAGGATGACAAAGCAATACATCAGCATGGAAAACCTTCGGTTTTTATTGTTTGAAGTGCATACTGTTCAGGATCTCTTAACATATAGACGTTTTGAACATATTGGTGGTATAGAAGAAATTAATGGGTTGATTAATTCTGCTAAAACTATTGCTGATAAAGAAATGTTTCCCTTTTTTAAAGCGATGGATCAAAGCCCTGTTGTGTATAAGGATGGAATGATCCGTTCTCACCCTCAATTGAAAAATATTTTTAAAGCAGTTGCTGAAGCCGGATGGTTTAGCTCTATTTCTTCACTGGAGCATGGTGGTATGCAATTACCCTTTATATTGTATTCAGCTGCCCATCTTATTTTTGAAGCTGCCAACAGCAGTGCACAGGGTTATCTGGGAGTATCAACCGGTGCATTGGAATTAATTGAAACATTTGCGAGTAAAGAATTAACCGACACGTATTTGCCCAATATGTTTGCCGGTAAATGGCAGGGAACAATGGCGCTGACTGAGCCACAGGCAGGAAGTTCTTTATCTGATATTACCACTACGGCTATTCCCACCGATAACGATTACTATGAAATAGTCGGGCAAAAAATATTTATTTCTGCGGGTGAGCATGAAGCCTGTGAAAATTTTGTTCATCTTACGTTAGCAAGAATCAAAGGAGCTCCGGCAGGTACAAAAGGAATTTCTTTATTTATCGTTCCAAAATATATACCTGAAAACGGTACACTACAGGATAATCATGTACTGTGTGCCGGCGATTTTCAAAAAATGGGGCAAAGAGGTTATGCTACGGCGCACCTGATATTTGGGGAAAGCGCAGTTACAAAAGGATTTTTAGTGGGGGAAGCCAACAAGGGATTGCAGTATATGTTCCAGATGATGAATGCGGCCCGTATCATCGTTGGGCAAACGGCTGCCGCTATTGCTTCAGCAGCTTATTATTCCTCTTTATATTATGCTAATGAGCGACCACAAGGAAGGCATATAGAAAATAAGGACTTATCAAAAGAACAAATACTGATTATCAATCATGCGGATGTACGCAGAATGTTATTGCAACAAAAATCAATAGTAGAAGGGTCCCTAAGCCTGGTCAATGAATGTTTAAAATATGTTGATTTGGAGAAAGTAACCACCGGCGGGGAAAAAGAAAAAATGCATTTGTTGCTGGAAATATTAACGCCGATTGTTAAAACATATCCATCCGAAGCCGGTATTACATCGGTAAGCAATGGATTACAGGTATTAGGCGGCTATGGGTTTACTATGGATTTTGATCTGCAGCAATATTACCGGGATATCCGCATCATGTCAATTTATGAAGGCACAACCGGGATACAATCCATGGATTTGCTCGGAAGAAAAGTAACAATGCAAAATGGAAAGGCGGTTCAGTTGTTATTGACGGAAATGATGAAAACCGTGGAGCTGGCAATGGCTCACCAGGAGCTTACTGTTTATTGTAAATTATTTACTTCCGCCATCGAAACATATAAAGAAACATTGCAATATTTGATACAGCTTGCCCAAAAGGGTGAGATAGAAAAATATTTAGCGGATGCTTCTTTGTTTATGGAGTTTTCAGGAATCATTGCCATAGCCTGGCAATGGTTAAAGCAGGCTGCTGTTGCACAAAGCGCTTTAAAGGATATGGCTACTTCAAAACAAAGCAGTGATTTTTACGAAAGTAAAATAGAAACGATGAAATATTTTTATAAATATGAATTGCCAAAGTATCTCTCCATCAGCAATACATTGATGAGCCCTGAAATTGTAACCATAAAACAAGGGAAAGAAATTCTTATGTAGATAAATATTTTGGCATCATTTTTTTACACTTCATTGTTAAGTGATGGTTTTGTATAAATGTTTTTCCTTTAAAATGTAGAGTTGGTATATTGTCTGATCTTTAATTTGTATTATTAAGTAAATACCGTAATTTTTTACAATTATTTAAACTCGTTTTTTAATATGGATTGAATTACTTTTTTAAGTTCTTTTATATCCTTTTTAATTATCTGCCAAACAGCCGGGAGTTTGATATTGAAATATTCGTGGGCAATCATATTCCTGAAAGACTTTACTTTATACCAGGGGTAATCATATTTAGCCAGCTTCTCATTTTCTACATGTATAATTGCTTCGCCAATAATTATAAATTGCATCATTACTGCATCATGCAGCATGTCTTTTTTACAAAAGGTTTCCATCGTTTCTCCTTTGACGAATTTCTCAATATCAGCGATTGCCTGCTCAATGTGTTGTAGCCGTTGCTGGCTTTCCATATGGCTATCTTTCATAAATGAGTTTTAGATCGGGTTTTACCTGCTCAAATATGTAAGGCTTAAAGGAGTCAATAAAGCCAACATCTACTTTTCTGTTTATACATTTTTCCAACTGATGTTGCACTTCCGCCAAATCAAAATAAGTAAATGTTGAACTTGTTTGCAACGCAATGTCTACATCACTCCTGGGACCATCATCCTCTCTTGCAAACGAACCATATATCCATGCTTTTTCAACCTGCGGGAATTTTTTAATCCCATACTTCAATTGCTTTATTATATCATTTCTATCAGTCTTTTTAAACGCAGTGTATTCTACTTTTTCCTCAGCCATTTGTAATGCCTGTAAAGCCAGTTGTTCATCTTCCAGTTCATGTACCACTTTATCCGATAGCCAGGCAACCAGCAATTCGTTTTCTTTTACTTTAAAATACGTGGCAAGTTTCACAACCTGTTCCCTTGTTGGCTTACGTAGTCCCCTTTCAACTTTACTTAGTATCGCAAGGTCAATGTTAAGGAAAGCGGCAACTGTCCGCAAGGGTAGTTTCTTCTCCTCTCTGAGTTTTCGAATTGTGTCGCCGAAGCTGTCCATTTTGAATTTATTATTTTTGACAGAATATGTCAAAATTAGTGGTAGTCTCTCTGTTTAACAAAAAATTTGTTGCTGAAGTTCTCAACAAAATGTTGATAGGTATGCCGTAAGTCGAGGTAGGTAGGCAGTGCCATAGACTGTATAGCTCCTTTGTCTCCTATACTTTCGGGATGGGCTCGTGTTGGTTTTTTTTGAGCTTTTCCATCTGATAATAATTGTAGAGTTCGAGCAGTTGGAGTTATGAATGTTTATATATGAACTGGATAAGTGAATAGTATGTCAGATAATGCATGGATTGATAGCTTCCATTTATTTTTGAACTTTGATGTTTGAAAGCAGAAAGTAAAAATAAAATAGATTAAATATTGGTTAAAACCGTTCTAATTCTTTCCCTTCTCAAAATCGTAAATCCATTATATCCTTCTATTTGATAACTTTGCCATCTAATAATAATATATATGAAAAGGCTATTGCTGCCCCTGTCATTTTTTCTCTTTACTATATTCACCTATTCCCAGGAACTAAGTCATGTTACTTTTACCGGGGGCGCCAGCTTTTCCTCTTTTTCTTTTACTACGGATCAGCAGATCATCATAAAAATATCGGACGATGGAAAAGTACTTGAATGGGGCAATCAACAGGAAGCTGGCCGATATTACAATAATCCCGGAAAACTACAGGCTTATATGGGAAGAGTGGATTATTATGGATCAGAAGCTGATTCAATTTCAAAAGGCAAAGTAAAAAGTATAGGGACTTGTTTCTTTACTTATTATGGTGCGTTCGAAATGCCGGAGAAGCGCGGTAAAATAAAGTCGCTCGGAAGGGTTACACTGGATTATTATACCAACTATGAAAATGCTGCTTTTAAAGGAAAATTAAAATTTGCCGGCAATACGCTATTCAGTTATTATGCATCGCACGAGAATGAAGCATTTGTTGGTAAATTAAAAACAGTTGCTAACACAACACTTACTTATTATTCAACCTTTGATGACAAATTAATTAAGGGAAAGATAAAAAGTATTGGGGCGTATAACTATGTATGGTATTCATCGTTTGACAGCCGGAATTACCAGGGAGGGTTGAAATCAGGTACGCTTGCGCAAAATGTAAATGGAGTTATATATATAATTATGTAGTACGTTCTTAACGGATCAATGTTGTGGTCCCCTTTCTCTTATATACTTTATCATCTATCCCTGTTCCTTCTGCCACCCATACCAGCACCTGCGTTGCCTGCAGCAATCCCTTTAGATTTCCATTCCATCCATTCAATTCATCTTTTGTTTCAAACACCAGTTGCCCCCAACGGTTAAATACCCTGAAATAATGAAGCTTTTTGATTCCCAATAAAATCGGTTTGAGCAGATCATTCAATCCATCATTATTTGGAGTAAATGCAGTGGGAACATAAATATTTACAAAGGGAACTACTTTTACCAATTGCCCATCAACTGTAATACAACCACTACTGGTCTTTATTTCAATATTGTAAAACTGTTCAGTTGAGCTGTTAAAAACAGGGGTGTAACTAACAGGGTTGTTTAAATGCGTGGCAGGGCTCCAGGTGGCTGTGGTGCCAAATTGCCTGGATTCTAACGGTAATGGATAGTCTACTACGGCATATTTAACCGGATAAATAATACCTGTTTTTGCTTTTTCAATTAACACATCCTGTTTAGCGGTTGCTATACTGCAACCATCTTTATCATAAAGGATGGCATAATACGAGCCTGTTTTTGTTACTTTGTATTCCGGCTGATCAGCTCCCGGAATAGCCGCATTATTTCTAAACCATTGAATCCTGTTAGCCGGTTGCACAAGTAGAATAGTACTATCACCATAACCTTCACACCAGGCGAGTTTACCCTTCAGTTGTACGGTATTGATAAAAGCAGATGTTTTGACTACCACGGTATCTGTATTTACACATCCACCACCATTATTGCGGCTTGTAAGAACATAAGTAGTAGTAGCAGGGGGGCTTGCAAACGGATTGGCAATGGATGGATTATTTAATCCTATGGCGGGCATCCAGCTATACACTAATGATGATTTGGGATTAGCGCCAATTTGTACCGGGTTATTGTTACAGGATGTAATATCATTTCCGGCAGTGGCCTTAATATCCAACGTGTTAATAAAATTGGCATATAAAGTATCCAGGCAGCCATAACCATTATAGGGCACTATCTCAACAGCAATAGTACTACCAACAGGAGGTGGTGGAAAAAAACGAATTGTTTGCTGGTTACCTAATACCTGCGTAAATGAACTATTGAACCAGGTATAACTCTGGTATCCATAAGGGGCGGTAACGTTAACGGCTGTATCATCCGGGCAATAATTAGCACCAACAAACTCGCTGCTGCATTCGGAGTTTACATCAATATAGGCATAGCCAAAATGCCGTCTGAAAGTACAATCTGCAGTTTTAAAAAAAAGCCGTATCGTTTTTCCCGCATTGCCATCTAAATTAATTGAAACAGCCGACCAGTCTTTGCACCAAATCGGCGTATTGTCAATCGGGTTCGGGGATTGAAAAAATCCCGGCAGATTAGAACCATTCGGGATGAACGTGAAAGATGAACAATCAATCGTAACATTGTCAGTTACATTAGTAATTTCAATTTCCATTCTTGGCTGTTGGTACTGTTCGTGACTTGGATCCTGGAAAACAACTGCATAATGATAAATAAGTGAGTAAAAATTCTGATTGGCAGGAATTGTAAATTCATACGATAAACCTTCCGCTTCTGTGCCCGGCTGGTCATTTCCTAGCCTTATAGAATGTCTGCTTCCATTCGGACATGTAACTGGGAAGCCTCCAAATTGATCTGGCGGATTTACTACGGAAGCATCATAGATAGTATGCCTTCCCTGAACGGGTCCACTTTCATATAAAGTAATTACATTTTGACCATTATTTGCCGCCGTAGAACCAATGAAACATTTCCACCCGTCAAAAGTTCCATTTTCGAAATCAATATTAGGAGGACAGGTTTGAGCAGCAGCCGTCAATGACCAGAGACCTACAAATAATTGTAAAGCCCTGATGAATAAAAAATGACCTTTTATTTTATGAAAGAATGAATAAGCCGTCACTGTTATCATTTGTTTACTAAAGATAAAACAACATTAATACATCGGGTAATTTCTCTTATCCGTTGTCTGCAAGACGTAATAGCGTGAAGTTTTCTATTAAGTTGAACGATAGCTATTCGTGGCTTTTTTCTAATCTATAAGGCAAACAAAGCGGTGAAAAAATGAAAAGTAAGATTATGAATAAAAGTGGCTTATCTGTTTTTACGCATCAGGAAGGAGCTTGAATACGTAAAATTGTGTTTTAACTCCATCTCCTTTAGCTTTGTACACATTATTCATTTTCAACTTTATCAGTTTTGAAAACCCTCAACATTAATTTTCAACCTTTTCTTTGCAATGCTATTGTGATAGCAGAACCTCTTAAAGAGACCGACTTTGAAAGCCTATACCTGGCTGCATCAGATCCGCTGATATGGGAACAACATCCTAATAAAAACAGGTACCAGCGGCAGCAATTTGAAAATTATTTTAAAGGAGCTATTGAATCAGGTGGGGCCTTTTTAGTGAAAGATGCAGGTACGAAAGAAGTAATCGGCAGCTCCCGGTACAGCGATTATAATGCTGAGAAAGGGGTTGTATCAATTGGCTATACATTTTTTGTACGCAGTTGTTGGGGAAAGGGTTACAATTATGCCCTGAAAAAATTAATGCTGGATCATATATTTCAAGGGGTGGATACCATTCAATTTTTTATTGGTGCCGTCAATAAGCGTTCACAAGTTTCGATAGAAAGATTGGGGGCGGTTAAAACAGGAGAAACAGAAATGGCTTATTTTGGGGAAGCTCCTAAGCTGGATTATGTTTATACTATTACAAAAGATCAGTGGCAACAATTAACGAAGAAAATACCAGGGTAATTGGTTTTATATACCGGCTTTTCTTAAATACGGACAGTTGTTAATCATAATCTTCCATACCCTCAACAAGATGTCCGTAATTGACCAGCAACTCTTCTCCGGCAGCAATATCAACCAGGGCTTCAAATTCTTCCCCATCGTTGATAGAAATTATATTAGGCCTGGAAGAATGATTCAGATAAATAACGGGATCAATTGTCTTAAACCCGGATTCAGGTACAAAATAGTTTTCTTCATCAAAAAGACAATAGGTCTCAATTAATGACCGGGCATGTTCCGGTAAATTTTCTACCTCTTTAATAGGAAGTTTTATCCATTCACCGGAGTCTTTTGAAAACATATTGCGACAACCTTTCGGGATTGGCTGAATGGCAAATACACCGATACCATGCACCGGTGAACTTTTAAGCATTATATATGTTTGATCCCTTAATTGCTGAAGAAGTTTTAGCTGCTGCATATATAATTTCTATAAATAGTTTGCAAATGTACAACTACTCCTACATTAGGAGTTATACCTTTTATGCTTCGTAGGAAGTACAATAAAATTAAAGAATTATTTTGCTTTTACCACAAAGGAATTCAGTAAACAATAGGTTGACACAACTTGTCCCGCCAAAGGTGTGGATAGAGTCTTCTATGTGTTTTTCTTATGTGTTTTATGTGTCTATTGTGGTTCAAAAATTGTGTGTATTTAAGAACTTTAATCTATATAACTCAGAACTAACCAACTGACAATTAAGTAATTGTTTCATTAATACAACGAGGAAGAAGAATTTCGGCTAAAGCCGATTGGAGATTTCATTCAATTGCCACGGCCTTAAGTCCGTGGCAATATATTAGAACCAGAATGGGCTTTAGCCCAATCTTTCTTAAGCATAACCAATTGCCTATTCAGCAATTATAATTTATTTTTTTTATTAGTAAGGATTGTTTAATTCGCCAATAGAAGTAATGACTTAATGTC
>JANMLJ010000650.1:0-3093 GCA_031372465.1 Chitinophagaceae bacterium
GCTTGCTTTCATGAAGAAAATAAAATATTATTATAATACCAATACACTTCGTTATGAGAAGCTGGAAACACCTTTGCGGGTAAAACTGCTTAGGGTATTTGGCTTTGTGGCAGCTGCACTAGTAACTGCTGCTCTTATTTCATATGTCGCCTTTCAATTTATCGGTTCTCCAAATGAAAAAAGGCTGGGTGATCAGAACAAAGCCCTTCGGGATAATTATAATGAAATGGAAGATGAACTGAAATCCGTACAACAACAGATGAAGGAACTGGAAAAACGGGATAATGATGTGTACCGGGCCATTTTTGAAGCCAATCCAATACCCGATAGTGCAAGGGCGAAAGAACTTGCTGATAAATTAGAAGCAGCAACCGTTGAAAAAATTAAGGATAATCAACTGGTAGCTTCGATTATTCAAACGCTTAATAATTTGAAAAGCCGGATAAACGCACAAAAAAAATCATATGATCAGGTGGATGAACTGGTTAAAAATAAAGAAGAACTTCTCTCACATACACCCGCAATTCAGCCGGTAAGTAATAAAGACCTGAGTCGTATTGCATCGGGTTTTGGCTCCCGGATTGACCCGGTTTATAAAACAGTAAAATTTCATTACGGACTTGATTTTGCCGCGCCGCAGGGTACACCCATTTATGCTACAGCAGATGGTACTGTTACAACAGCAGGTAGCACTGGCAATGGATATGGCAATCATGTTATCATTAATCATGGCTATGGTTATGAAACGCTTTTTGGTCATATGGTAAGAGTTAAAGTAAATAACGGCCAGTCGGTAAAAAGAGGTGAAGTAATTGGCTGGGTAGGAAGTACGGGTAAGTCAACAGGCCCACATTGCCATTATGAAGTACATAAGTATGGAGATAAAATTGACCCGATTTATTTCTTTTATAATGATCTTAGTCCAGCGCAATTTGACCAATTACTGAAAAAAGCTGCTGCATCTAATCAAAGTCTTGACTGATCCTGATTTTTCCACATTGATGTATAACTGATACATCACAACAACCGGGCATCGTATCTTTACAATGCATGTCAAAATCCTTATCACAAATTACTTTTGATTTTATTCCTAAAAAGGAAGTTGAAAATACACCGGTAGTTGCTTCACCTGTAATGGTGGAAGAAAACAAAATCGAGCAAGTAAATAGTGAAACGGTAGTTAAAATAAAAGAAGATCAGGAAACAGTTATTGCTGTTGTTTCCCCCGGTAAAAGAGGTCGTAAATCATTAAAAGAAATAGCCATAAGTGCAGACCTGATACAAATACCTGAAGATGATATTCTTTTTAAAAAGCAATATTACGCAATAGGTGAAGTGGCCACTATGTTCAGGGAAAATCAATCGCTGATCCGGTATTGGGAAACAGAGTTTGACATTCTGCAACCCCGTAAGAACCGAAAAGGCGATCGTTTTTTCCGCCCGGTTGATATTAAAAATCTAGTATTGATATATGACCTGCTTCGTCGCCGCAAATTCACCATTGAAGGCGCTAAAGATTATCTGAAGAAAAACAAAAGAGCTGAAGAAAAATTTGCTATGATACAATCACTGGAAAAAATTAAAGGGTTTTTACTGGAGATAAAAGCAAGTTTGTAATTTAAGGTGAATAACGGGCAACTTTAACAATTCTTCTTTCATCTTTTGCCTGCTCCATTTTACTTTTACCGTTTAGATTAGTACAATATGAAAAAATTTACACTTTTAGTTATAGTTGTTTTGTTTTTCAGTACCCTTATTACTGCCCAGGATCAGTTTCAGGTACTTATAGAAAGGCCGAATGAGAAAACACTCAAAGGAATTATTTCACGCGACATATTGCAAAAAGACACTTCCTTTAAATGGTATGCAGAGAATCTGAAAAATTATTCTCCCAACGCAGCTGCCCTGGAAGGATTAAAGAAAAATAAGGATTCAATTCAATTGCTCACTTTTATGGGTACCTGGTGCGAAGACTCACATTTTGTTATTCCAAAACTTTATTCTTTAATGGATGCAGCAGGTTTTTCGCAGGAAAGGATAACCTTGATAGGCGTTGACAGAAATAAGCAAACCCTCAGTCATCTTTCAGCGGCACTGAATATTACCAATGTGCCAACAATTATTGCATTTAAAAACGGAAAAGAGATCGGCCGGGTAATTGAGTTTGGAAAGTATGGCCTTTTTGATATGGAGTTAGGAGAAATATTAAAATCGCTGGACAAATAAGTATTTGCCAATTCCGGTTTTTTAATGGCGTTAATTTTTCCCCTTTTAATATAAAGTTTCAGCCGGTTTAGCCCGCCTAACGGATAGTATAAATTGAAATAACGTTCGCTTTATTATCTTTTTCTTTCCTTAAAGCATATAGCCGGGTGCTACTGAAATTAAACACGTTGCTTTTGTAAATAGTTTCGGGCATTTTCCATTCATCAAATTGGAAAGTGCTTATTTCATAACGGAATAAAGTGTCTGACCTGGAGCCAAATATATATTTACCGGTTACTTTAAAATTTTGCCAGTGGTCAATCATAATATTATGCTTGAATCCGCCAAAGTAATCAAACACATACACGCCGTATATTGAATCATACACATACACAAACTTATTCTCATCAAATATTTTTACCGGGGAAGGGGCGGCGCCAAGAAATAACCGGAAATCTGGTGTTTCCTGTAATAGTTTGCCTTCTTCGTCCACTTTTTTTAGTTTGTTCTCCAACTCATCATATACCCATATTTTATTATCATATGATTGTCCGATTGATTTTGCCTGTAAAATATTTTGCTTTCTCAGGTCAATACTGTTGACAGCATTCAAAAACCGGTCCAGCATCACCACGGTGGCAAAATCTCTGTAGTATAATAAAATTTTCATCGGGTTGGAAACGTCGATCAGTGTAACGTTCCCAAATTTTCTTATGTCATTATAAATAGCTACAGAATCTCCATTAGCATTAAATTTCTTTATCTGGTTCCTGCTGTTTAGCACATATATATTGTCAAGGTTGTCTATTGTAAAATCAACAATATCGCCTTTAATAGTCTTGATGAGCCGGAAAGTCGTATCAGACTGTGCCAGACAATGACTTGAAA
>JANMLJ010000653.1:0-2491 GCA_031372465.1 Chitinophagaceae bacterium
TATGATAACCAGGCCGTAATTGTAACAGAGAATGAAGGAACTTATACAGATAGGAATGCGGATATTAAAGGAAAGGAATATAGCTGGAATCACAGTATCAGCGAAGTACTGAATGCGTTGATTGGTGCGGGGCTGAGCATAGAGATGTTTAATGAACATATGTATTCACCTTATCCCTGTTTTAGCAATGTGCTTGAGTTCCAAACCGGTAAATGGCATATAAAGGGAATGGAAGGAAAGATACCCATGGTTTATTCTTTAAAAGCAAAAAAGCCGGGTAGCAAACCCAATGAAAAATAGGGTTCAGTCGCATATTATGACCCACCCCTTTGAAATTTTATTATCCAAAATATGTTTCGCCCCTCCGAGGAGGGGAAGTAATACCCTGAACTTTGAAAAGGTAAATACAAGATTGATTGCGACATCCGATCCTTCGACCCTTCGGCAAACTCAGGGCTCAGGACAATCGGATTTGAAATGCACCCGATCATTGAGCACCCGGCAACAATAATTTTATTCCCCTTATCTTCGCCCCGAAAAATTAAGCCCTCATGTTACCTAAATACAAACGAATTCTCCTCAAACTCTCCGGTGAAGCATTAATGGGTGATAAAAGCTTTGGCTTTGATACGGATGTTATCGGACAATATGCACAGGATATAAAATTAATTACCGAGTTGGGTGTCCAGGTTGCCCTTGTTATTGGCGGAGGTAATATTTATCGGGGTATGAATGAAGCTGAAACCGGTATTGAAAGGGCACATGGCGATTATATGGGTATGCTGGCCACCGTTATTAATGGTATGGCCGTACAGGCCGGATTGGAAAAAGTTGGCGTTTATACCCGATTACAAAGTGCTATTAAAATGGAGCAGATAGCAGAACCTTATATCCGCCGCCGGGCTATCCGCCACCTTGAAAAAGGAAGAGTGGTTATTTTCGGCGCAGGAACCGGTAACCCTTATTTCACCACCGATACAGCTGGTTCGTTGAGAGCCATTGAAATAAATGCCGATGTAATATTAAAGGGAACAAGGGTAGATGGTATCTACACAGCCGATCCTGAAAAAGACCCTACTGCCACCAAATATAATGTAATTACTTACCAGGAATGTCTTTCCCAAAACCTGAAGATAATGGACATGACCGCTTTTACGCTTTGCCAGGAAAACAGCCTTCCGATCATAGTTTTTGATATGAATAAAATTGGAAACCTGCGCCGTGTGGTCACCGGAGAGAAAGTAGGCACGCTGGTAAAGGGATAATTACTTAGTATATTTACGATACTACATTCTACAGTAACTACTATCTTGTGGTAGCTAATATCCAGCACCGACAGTCCTTACGTTTCGAAGAATCGGATGTGAAAAACTATTAATTGCTATTTCCTGACTTTTTAATAGTTTACAAACCTGACAAGACTGGTATGGCTAACTTATCACTATCTATTATTGAAATTGTTGTGCTGATGCTCGGGGCTATTCTCCTCGGTGTTACTATTCATTTTTTTATTAGTAGTAGCCGCAGTTTAACTTCTTCACCAAAGGAAACAGAAAAAGTTGCTAAAGCTTTGGAAGAATGGAAGCTTCGGTATTTTAATGACACAGAGGTGAGGGATAAAGAACTGACGAGTTTGAGAAAAAGATTGGAAGAAGTAGAAGAGGACAATGATATTAATCTGATAGAAGCGGATGAGATGCGGAAATTGAATAAGACGTTGAAACTGGAAATAGAATTATTACAAAAAGCACCACCACCACCTCCTCCGGCAGCATTTAAAGAAAAGACGGACTATGTTCAACAACTCCGGCAGGCGCAAGACAGTTTACTTGAACATAATGAAAAGATCAACCAGCTGATTGGTCAGATAGATATTGTAAAAGAAACGGAGGAGAAACAACAGGAAACGCAAAAAATTAATGAAGAACTTGCCGGGCAGATCGATGAACTCAAACAGATGTTGACTGAGAAGGAAAAAGAAATACTCAATAACCGTCAGAAGGAGCAACTGACCAATGAAGTGACTTCCATGATTGACAATGCGAATAATGAATTTAATGTGTTGCAGGATAAAATGAAAAAATTAGAAGGCGTGGTGAATGCTTCTAAAAGAATTAACCTGGAATACCAGGATCTGAAAGAAGATAATTACAGGATAACTAAGGAATACGAAGAGCAAAAAATAAAGTATACTACCATCGTATCCGAGAATAAACAATTGCTGGAAGAGTTGACAGAAACGGAGCACAAATTAAGAGAAGCCAATTATCAGCGTCAGCAATTACAAAAAAAAGTTACCTATCTGGAAGAGCTGAATAATGATATGCAGGGGGTGGCAGAAGCGCATAAAAAACTGGAAGGCCAGTTAAAAAAGGTAAGCGAACTGGAGAGCATGCTGAATGTGATAGCTGAAGAAAGGGATGAATTGGCGAAAAAGCAGGCGAAAGGGTAAAATATATATTTTCTACTAATAGGCCAGGTACAATTTGAG
>JANMLJ010000670.1:0-4654 GCA_031372465.1 Chitinophagaceae bacterium
GTATTCATATTGCTTCGCCAGTATCTCCTTATCATTTGCTTTCAGCCATTTATTCAACACAGTAGCATAGACATTCTTAAAATCCACTTTATATTTCAAATCTCCTTCGTCCAGATCAGCCAGGTCGGGCAATGCATTGATCATGCCCTTTTGTTTTAATCCACCACTGATTAAAAACATATTATTCGCAGTTCCATGATCAGTACCATTACTTGCATTCTGCTGCACCCTTCTGCCAAATTCAGAAAAAGTAAACAGCAGCACATCTTCAAACCGGTTGTTTTCTTTTAAATCTTTTACAAAAGCTTTCACTGCATCATTCATCTCGGTAAACAATCGTTGTTGTTGTGCCTCCTGGTTGATATGTGTATCAAAGCTTCCCAGCGATACGTAGTAAACCTTTGTATTAATTTCAGAAAAAATCAGGGACGCAATAGTTTTCATACTATTACCAAGATCTGTTTTCGGATATGCTGCTTTTGTCGGGTGCAATTTGCTTTGCCGAAAAATATAATCTGCACTCGATAAGGTCTCTGCCATCGTCTTATATAAATAATCGGCCGGCTGCTCTCCTTTCTGGTCAGTATGATTCTTCATCACTTCTTTAAAGAATTTTTCATTGGATGTTCCATATAAACGCTGTGGGTCTTTTACAGCTATTCCTTTAATATGGTCACCTTTCATAGCAAGACTTAGTATATCGTCAATTTCAATAGCCTGTGTCGGTTTATCACAACCATTGCATTGCGCATCTAAATAACGACCTACCCATCCATTGTTCCAATACTCCGTACTCTGGCTGGCTGTTTGCCATATATCCATACTCCGAAAGTGAGAACGATCAGGATTTGGATAGCCAACACTGTTGATGATACCGAGACTTCCATCATCATATAATTCTTTGAACCCGGTCAAGGCGGGGTTTAATCCAACTTCATCTGTCAACAACAACGATTTGTCTTTAGTAATACCCAATCTTGGCCTTGCTTTGTAATACAAATCATTTCTTACCGGTATTACCGTATTCAAACCATCATTACCACCACTTAGTTGCAATATAACTACCACTTTGTTGCCCAGTGGCACCATAGTTTGGCCTTCAAATGCCTTCAGGAATTTAGGCAGTAAAAGGGAAGCTGTTGCCAGCGAACCGATTTGAATAAATTCTTTACGTTTGAAATACATAAATATAGCTTTGAGTTATTAGCTTTGAGCTGCGAGCAGAGTCTTTAAACTCGTAACTCATAACTCTTGGCTAGTAGCTGTTATTAACACAATTGATATTCCGGAGTACTCATTATCTGCAGCGTTGCCGTTTTAATAAAATTTTCCCGGCCCGTCTGATCAGAAAATTGTTTTATCAAATCTGGGCTTACCCTGCTTTTGGCCTGTAACAATAAACCCGTAATGTTTCCAAGCAATGACTCTCTTTCTATTGCTTCATAATTCTTTGTATATAATGACCAGTCAATTTTTACCTGGATTGGCTTATTCAACCTGCCCACTGCTTTCATAGCAGTTGCTTTCGGGTCAACATTATTATTCATTCTTTGTGCAGTCGAAGGACGTCCCATCATCTGGTCATCATCATCTTTTGGCTTTATATTAAACTCATCCTTTTCACCCAGCATCTGGGGTATCCGCATTCGCAACATTAAAGTAGAACTGTCTATCCAGTTTTTGCCCCCAGGCCATCCTGCCACATTAGGAGGATAAAAAAGTAATTGCCCAAGCGAACGTTGAATTAATAGTAAGGCTTCTTCTTTTTCAAACTTCATAGGAAGCATACGTTGAATACCGGCCAATAACTCTACCGGCGATTTTATTTTAGCCCCTATATTTTTCTCCTCATAAAACCATTCGCTGGTAAAAATATCTTCCAGCAGTTTTGTAATATCATATTCATTTTTGTAAAATCGATCAGCCAGCCATTCTGCTTTGATATCATCAATCTGTTCATTTACTAAAAACTTATACAATTTTTTTGTAACGAATTGAGCGGTTTCCTTTTTTTGTAATAAAATATCCAGCACTTCCTCCCCTTCAAAATTTCCCGTTTTACCCAATACAGTTTTACTGCCATTGTCATGTTGAAATTTTCGAAATTGAAAATCTCCTTTTATGGTGGAACCCCAGCCGGTAAAAGCACGGGCTGCTTCTTTAACATCACTCTCTGAATAATTGCCCCTACCAAGTGTAAATAACTCCATCACTTCTCTGGCAAAATTTTCGTTGGGATGATCTTTTCGGTTTTGCTGATTGTTTAAAAAATTAAGCATCGCAGCATTTTTAGAAACTTCTTTTAAAAGCGTTCCAAAATTGCCTAGAGCATTTCTTCTGATTACATCTAAAAGACCTTGTTGAAAAAAAACATTCAGGTTGCGGCAGGCAAAATGTCCATGCCAGAAGAAAGCCATTTTTTCCCTGAGTTGTGCGGAACTGTTCACCATTTCCTGCAGCCAGAAAATATTGAGATTACGAACACCTTCCCGGTTCTTCTGCTGCACCATTTTCTTTTCATCTGTGGTCAATTCTTTTTTCTCCTGTCGCCCGGCTTCTTCTATACCCTTATATAAACCCTGCAGGTAGTCATCTGCCACATTCAGGTATTCTGGTTTCTTATCCGAAGCTCTTACCAATGCCTTATAAAATTGTTTGGGACTATATTTAGAGAGATCGGTAAGTTGCTCAACCGCCGGACCAAAACCAGCGCGCCACATCAGGTGCTGATTTTTTGTTTGGTTAGTCAAAGACATGGGGCTAACATTTTAATTTCAGACTGTTTGTAAGATACTAAGTTTAAATAGGAAATTTTATAATCTCCAACAAAACGCTAAAAAGGCAAGCTTATTTTCTATTTTTGAGCCATCTAAAAGTTAATATGAATATCAGGGCATACAAATACCTTTCACCACTTGTTATTTATATAGGCGCATTCTGGTCATTCAGTACTACAGGCTGGCAAGTTTGGATGCCGCTAATATGGGCCTGGGTAATTATTCCCCTGGCAGAATTATTTATTAAACCTCTACCGGTAAATATGAGTATTGCTGAAGAAGAGATGGCAAAAAAAGACAGTACCTATGATATTTTATTATACCTGATTGTCATTCTTCAATATTCCCTGCTGATAAAATTTTGTATAGCCATGAAGGAGGATGCAGAAATAATGACCTGGCAGGATATTGCCGGACGTATCTGGGTAATGGGTTTACTTTGCGGCACTTTTGGTATTAATGTAGGTCATGAACTGGGACACCGGGTAAATAAATTTGAACAAACATTGGCTAAGGCTCTTTTGCTTACTTCGCTGTATATGCATTTTTTTACTGAGCACAACAAAGGCCATCACAAAAGAGTGGCTACACCTGATGATCCAAGCAGTGCCAGATATGGAGAACCTGTTTACACTTTTTATTTTCGCACCATCATTTTCAGCTACCTCAGTGCCTGGCATATAGCTAATGATGAAACAAGAAAAAAAGCCAGTTTGAATGACACAGTCCGGCACGGAAAGTCTGCTATTTCATTAAACAATGAAATGATTCAATTCACGCTAATACAAATAGCATTTCTAGGTTTGATTTTTTTTGTTTTTAGCTGGCTAATCACACTTTATTTTCTTGCAGCTGCTTTTATTGGGATCTTATTACTGGAAACAGTCAACTATATTGAGCACTATGGATTGCAACGAAAATCAACAGGTGATGGCAAATTTGAAAGAGCGATGCCTTCCCATAGTTGGAATAGCGACCATATTATCGGCAGACTAATGTTATTCGAATTAAGCCGTCATAGCGACCATCATTACCTGGCCAGCCGAAAATACCAGGTACTGCGTCATCATGATGATTCACCGCAGATGCCTACTGGTTATCCGGGAATGATGATTCTTTCATTATTTCCACCCCTATGGTTTTATATAATGAATCGCCGGATTAAAAAATTGCAAACAGTAAAACCTGCTTAGCTGTATTGGTGATAATACAATGAATTAGTTGGCTCATGCTCCCTCTATCATTTTTTGTGTAAGTACTAAGTAAAGTTCCTTTTTAATTGTTAAGACTGAAAAAAATCTTACCCGTTTTTCTTTCGGTCAAAAAAAATAAATATATTTAGAAATCAATTTTTATACACACCTTAAATCAAATCCCCTTTTTATGAAAAAAACCCTTGTATTGCTTGCAGGAATTGTTTTGTTCGGCATCAGTTGTAACAAATCAACATCCGATGAAAAAATACCCGAAGGCGATGAACCTTCTGCTTCGGTTCGTCAGTGTTCATCCAATGATGTACTGGAACAACAATTAATGGAAGATCCAACACTTCAGGCACGAATGAATTCTATCGAAGATTTTACCCGTCAGGTAATAGCGAATCCTGTTCAATACAGGCTGGTAAATGGAGTTGTTGAAATTCCGGTGGTGTTTAATGTGCTGTACAGAACTACTGCACAAAATGTATCAGAGGCACAATTAAAATCACAAATCGATGTATTGAACGAAGACTTCGCAGCTACTAATGCTGATTATAATCTCACGCAAACTTATAACAGCGTAAAATCCGGTAACATTGCAGTTCGTTTTGTATTTGACCAGGTAATAAGAAGAAGCACTACCAAAACAAGCTGGAGTACTAATGATGCTATGAAAAA
>JANMLJ010000685.1:0-7516 GCA_031372465.1 Chitinophagaceae bacterium
CCCGCTTATAACCAGCGAAACGCCTGGCCCAAACAATCGTGAAAATATCGGGGTTAAAAATTTTACCGGTCTGATCTGCCACTATTTCAAACGCTCTTTTCTTTAAATATTTTTTGCGGTCATCTATCCCATAATCATCACCGGCCTCAGCAAACCGATATAGTTGTTTGTCGGCCCAATATCTCCAGTTCTGTGCATTGGTAATAGAAACTATAGGACAGATACCATCATATTTTTCCCACATGGCTCTTGATACATGGCCATGCAATTGTGAAACGCCATTGGCAATATGTGCAAAACGCAATGCCGCTAAAGAATGGTTGAATTGGTCGCTGGTATGATTATATAATACTTTGACTTGCTCTACAGAAAGGCCGCAGAAATAACTCATCTTATGACACAGATAAATATCATGTTTCTCATTTCCTGCTTCTTCCGGTGTATGGGTGGTAAAAACCAATCTTTTTTTAACCTCTTCAATGTTATTATTGAATTTATTGTAGAGATAGAAAGCTGCAGACAATCCATGCGCTTCATTGAGGTGATAAAGTGCCGGATTAAATCCTAATACATCCATTAGTTTAGCGCCACCTACTCCCAGCAAAATAAATTGCGCCACTTTTGTGGCTACATTAGCATCATACAAACGATGGGTTATTGTTTGTGATACATAATCATTCTCTGGTAAATCAGTTGACAACAAAAACAGGGGTGCTGTTTTAAATGTTTCAGGATTCAGGTACATTACTTTAATCCAAACAGGGTGCTCATGAATAGTAATCTGAAATTTAATCCCGGTGTCTTCCAGGAAAGAGGAATTTTTTTCATTCCATGCCACATCCAATGTCTGATCCTGGTGACGCTCCTGATCATAGTAGCCATACTTCCACAAAATTCCGATACCCACCAGATTTTGTTTTAACTCATATGCACTACGCAGATGAGAACCGGCGAGGAATCCGAGTCCGCCACTATAAATCTTGAGTGGTTGATGAGTAGCAAACTCCATCGAAAAGTAGGCGATCTTTTTTGAATAACGTTCTTCTACAGGATACGGTACTGAAAAATTTGTAAAACTCATAATGTGTTCAATTTACACGAAGTTGCAAGATAATGGATAATGATTAAATGACCTAACCTATTGAAAATCAAAACCAATTTCCGCAAAACTGGTGGAATTTATTAAGCAGGACAAAGTCGTACACTTTTCCCCGGAAAAATAATATAGCTATTTCTTAGCTTTTTTCTTTGAATTCAAAAGAGGCTTCGCATTTTTTTTCCTGGCAAAGCTTCCATCAAAAGCACAATTTAATCCGCGACGTGAGCCACAACCTTCCTTTTCTTTTAAGGTAACTGAGGTAGAACTAAATATAAAATTCAATACACATGGATCTCCATTTTCGCGATATTCAGCAGTAGTCGGCGATTTAAGTGTTGCTTCCCCTTTCAATTCACCTTTACATTCTCCATTATTTTTTTCGAAATGAATATAAAAGTTAATGAGGCCATTTCTCCGGCCATCCCGGATTGAAACCAGGTTCATCTTTCCATTGGCATAATCAGCGGATAATTTATTCTTTACGGGTAATGTATCGATCGGATTCATTAATTCTGTTATTTTATCACTCAATGCATCCGTCATAATCAGCTTAAAGCTTTTGTCCGAAGCATTCAATACATAAACATCCTTTCCATCACTCACACTTCCATCTGCATTTTTCAATGTTACTGTTTTGGTAATAATATATTTTTTATCCATTAAAACTGATTGGATGGTGGCATTATTATTATCCGGCAGCAACGCGATAAGTGAAGTAATGAATTGGTTTTTATTATCAAAACTCAGTATAAGTACAGCTTTCTTATCATTGGTCACTGTCTTTACAAATAAATAGGTTTCCGCTTTTGGTACGGCTGTTTTTCCGAGGGCATAAATTTTTGGCATTATACCCTTTCCATATATTTTACTCAATATGGAATCGGGAACAAACCGGGTGAATACGCTAAAGCTGATTAACAACGAATCATTGCCTTTTTTCTGCAAAATAGTATCCGAAAGCTGGTAGGAAAGATTTACCGGTTGAAAGAAAGTAATAAAATCTTTCACGTCTGCCAGGTTATCACCGGAAAGAGATGACTTTTTTTTCTGTTTGCATCCTGCCAGAAGTAATACTATAACAATCAACATTAAAATCTTTCTATTTGCTGGCATAGTGGATGATTAGAGCCCCGAAAATAAGTGATTCCTGCTTGTCTGTCAATAGAAAATTTTGTGGTTTGATTTGTTTTTTTTAGGTTTGTCTAAATTTATTTTTAGCCATGTTGAATTATTCAACCAGTGAAGAGAATTACATCAAAGCTATTTTTCACCTTCAACAGGACGATATCCCTGTTACTACCAATGAAGTAGCGCATGAACTAAAAACGAAAGCTGCTTCAGTAACAGATATGTTGAAAAAACTAAAAAACAAAAAATTGCTCCTTTACCAACCTTACCAGGGCTTCCGGCTGAACAGTGAAGGAAATAGAGTAGCAGTTGGTATTATCCGCCGGCACCGACTTTGGGAATATTTTTTAGCAGAAAAATTAAAATTTACCTGGGATGAAGTACATGAAGTAGCGGAAGAACTGGAACACGTAAGTAATAAAAAACTGATTGACAAACTGGATGAATTTCTCGGATTTCCAAGAACGGACCCGCATGGAGATCCAATACCGGATGCGAATGGCAAAATAGAAATCAGTAAAAAGATTTGTCTGACTGCATTATCATTTAATACGCCTGCTACTGTCAGTAGTGTAAGCGATCAGTCAGGTGAAATACTCGAATTGCTGAAACATAAAAAAATAACACTTGGTGTAAAACTGGAAATTAAAAAGAAATTTGAATTTGACGGTTCAATGGAAGTTCGTATTGGTAACCAGCGGGCATTTACCATCAGCAAACAATTAGCTGAAAATATTTTTGTAACGGCTATTCAATCAGCTTTAAAATTTCAACTGGAAAATGCAACGAATACTTCATCCGGAGAAAAGAAAAAGAATAAATAATTGATAAATGCCGCAAAATAAATTTACGTACGAATCATTGAGTGAAGTACACCAGAGTATAGACACTACCAGCATGAAAAGAACTGGCTGGAGAAAGATACTGGCCTTCTTTGGTCCGGCTTATTTAGTAAGTGTAGGCTATATGGATCCCGGCAACTGGGCTACTGATCTTGCCGGTGGCAGCCAGTTTGGTTATAAACTCATCTGGGTATTATTAATGAGTAACCTGATGGCTTTGTTACTGCAAAGTTTATCTGCCCGGCTTGGAATTGTTCGGGGAAGAGATCTGGCACAAGCCAACCGGGAAACCTATCCAAAATATATTAATTATGCGTTGTATGGTCTGGCAGAAATTGCCATAGCAGCAACAGACCTTGCGGAGATCCTCGGCATGGCCATTGGTATTCAGTTATTAACTGGCCTCCCCTTAATCTGGGGTGTAAGTATTACTGTATTGGACACTTTCTTATTCTTATTACTTCAACGACTTGGAATGCGGAAGATGGAAGCATTTATCATAGCATTAGTTGCAGTTATAGGAATATCATTCCTGATTGAAATAATCCTTGCCAAACCAGACTTAGGAGAAGTGGTAAAAGGTTTTGTACCGGCTATTCCAAACGATACGGCATTATATATTGCCATTGGTATCATAGGTGCAACAGTGATGCCACACAACTTATATCTCCATTCTGCTTTAGTTCAAACCCGGAAAATAAAACGTGATGATGCAGGGATCAAACGGGCATTGAAACTGAATTTCATAGACAGCGCTATTGCGCTTAATCTTGCGTTCTTCGTCAATGCTGCTATATTAGTTTTAGCGGCTACTGTTTTTTTTAAAACAGGAAGAACAGATGTAGCTGAAATAAAACAGGCGCATGAATTATTAGAGCCCATGCTGGGAAGCGGCCTTGCTCCCATCCTTTTTGCTGTTGCACTAATTGCCTCCGGACAAAGTTCAACTATTACAGGTACTCTGGCAGGTCAGATAGTAATGGAAGGTTATCTTAAACTTCGTATTGCTCCCTGGATACGACGGTTGATGACCAGGCTGATCGCTATCATACCAGCAGTAATTGTGATTTTAATTAATGGTGAAAATAACATCGATAGCCTGTTGATTCTAAGCCAGGTAATACTCAGCCTTCAGCTTGGTTTTGCCATCATACCGCTCATACATTTTACCAGCGATAAAAAAACCATGGGTAAATTTGTAATAAAACCATTTGTTATTTTTCTTGCATCTTTGATAGCTGCTGTGCTGATTTATCTTAACATTAGTATGGTTGTTGGACAGTCTGCTGCTTTTTTTGCTTCTTCCGGAAGTATCATTTGGAAAGCAGTAATAATTTTGGCAGGATTATTTTATTTGGCATTGCTGCTTGTAACAATTTTTTACCCCCTACTGCGTAAAAAATCTATAATGCCTTCCACTCAACTTCATCCTGAAGCTTCTACTTTGCAGCAAATTATTATACCCCAATATAACAAAATTGCCGTAGCATTAGACTTTAGTAAAAACGATCTGAAACTTATCACCCATGCTATCGGGCAGGGAAATAAAAATTCATCGTATGTATTGATTCACGTTGTAGAAAGTGCCGCCACCAGGGTTATTAATAAAGATGCCGACGACCTGGAAACAAGAAAAGACAAAGAACGTTTGGATACCTATATACAACAACTTAAAGAAAAAGATATTACCGCAGTAGGAGTATTGGGTTTTAACGACAGGTCAAAAGAAATTGTCAGAATCGTAAAAGAAAATAATTCAGATATGTTGATAATCGGCGCACATGGTCACAGTGGTATTAAAGATCTATTATACGGACAAACCATTGACACGGTGAGACATGAACTGAAAATTCCAATTCTGGTGGTGAATCTTTAGATAAAAATTATAAATACTGCAACATAAAATTTATCTGTGTTACATAAAGCTGAAATCCATTTTAGATCTCAGTAAACGTTAGTGAACTATGAACAATTAACTATGAACAATTAACTATAAACCATGAACTTGCTTTCCAGACTACTTCAACAAATGTTTAAAACGGCTGAATGTTTCCGGTTTAATATTAAGATAGGATGCTAAATATTTCTGAGGCACTCTTTGCATGAGTACGGGATTCCGGGATACAAAATTCAGGAACCTTTCTCTTGACGTCATTTTTACCAGCTGAATTTGCCAGCGGTCTTTCAACACCATAGCGTAAGTAATCAATAATCTGGCAAGATGTTCCATCCGGTGAGACGCAGCATATACCTTTTCCAGATCATCATGAGCTATAGAAACAACTGTTGTAGGTTCAATAGTTTCAATGAAATATTCAGAAGGTAGCCGGCTGTGAAAGGACTCCTGGCTAACCAATAAATGGCCCTCCAATGAAATTTGTGTATTTATTTCATGACGGCCCTTTTTGTAATACTTCCGGGCAAGACCTTTAACAATAAAATTGAAATAATTTTCGACCTCTCCGGCTTTTGTAATAAGTTCCTTTTTGTCAAATTTCCGGATAAGGATTACCGGCAATAACAGCTGTTCAAATTCGTCATTTGTCAACGGAACAAATTTGCTCAGGTAATCCAGGAATGGTTTGGAGTTATCCATACTACAAATGGGGATAAAAGGTACAACTTTTAAATTTGATTTAAATCAAATGGAAAAAATAGCAGAACAAGCTTGAAAACTGATGAAAGGCAGACCCCTGATATATATCACATTCGATAATATTGTAAGTTTGCAACCACCTGATACATTTTAAGTTTTCAATGTAAACCCAAAAAAATAATTATGCTTCAAAAAATTAAAGTTACTAACCCGGTAGTAGAGCTTGACGGAGATGAAATGACACGGATTATCTGGAAATTTATTAAAGACAAGTTGATCCTTCCTTACCTGGAACTCGATATTAAATATTACGATCTCGGAGTTGAATACCGTGACCAGACAAATGATCAGGTAACTATTGATTCAGCTAATGCCATCAAACAATATGGTGTGGGTATTAAATGTGCCACTATAACCCCCGATGAAGGAAGAGTGATTGAATTTAAGCTGAAGCAAATGTGGAAGAGTCCAAATGGAACTATCCGCAATATTCTTGATGGCACTGTTTTTCGTGAGCCTATTGTTATCAGCAATATTCCTAGGTTAGTCACTAACTGGACCGCTCCTATTATTGTTGGTCGTCATGCATTTGGTGATCAATACCGTGCTACCGATACAGTTATTAAAGGCAAAGGAAAACTTACTATGACTTTTACTCCAGAAGTAGGAGAAGCACAGGTATTTGAAGTATTCAATTTTAAAGGGGATGGTGTAGCCATGTCGATGTACAACACGGATGAAAGCATCATTGGTTTTGCAAGAAGTTGCTTTAATATGGCACTTAGTAAAAAATGGCCATTGTATTTATCTACAAAAAACACCATCCTGAAAAAATATGATGGCCGCTTTAAAGATATTTTTGAAGAGATCTTTCAAAACGAATTTAAGGCATCATTTGATGCTGCCGGCATTACCTATGAACATCGCCTGATTGATGATATGGTAGCCAGCGCCTTAAAATGGAATGGCAATTTTGTCTGGGCCTGCAAAAACTATGATGGTGATGTACAAAGTGATACAGTAGCACAGGGATTTGGCTCTCTCGGTTTGATGACATCCGTATTAATAACCCCTGATGGAAAAACAATGGAAGCTGAAGCCGCACATGGTACGGTTACAAGACATTATCGTGACCACCAGGCCGGCAAACCAACTTCTACGAATCCTATCGCAAGTATTTTTGCCTGGACAAGAGGGCTTGCATTTCGTGGAAAATTGGATGGCAACCAACCGTTAATAGATTTTTGCCTTGCACTCGAAGCTGTTTGTATTGAAACGGTAGAAGAAGGAAAAATGACAAAAGACCTTGCTGTTTGTCTTCATGGAAATAAAGTAAAACATGGAGAACATTACTTATATACGGAAGAATTTCTCGATGCGATAGATAAAAATCTGCAGGCTAAACTGGCATAATACCTGCTTCGATAAAAAAAGACCCCGGGCTTGAAAGGAGGGGTCTTTTTTTTATAACTCTATTATTACTATTGATACTTAATGAAAATAGCTTCACTAATTAACTTATATCAACGTGTAGTAATAATTAGTCTTATGTATTCTTTGCGCAGCCTTTTCTTTGCGTTCTTTTCGTGAAATGTATTGGGCTGTTTAATTTATCATATTGATATTACTACCTGACTCCTGGGTTCCGGGTTCCGGCAATAAAGCATAAAAAAAACATCCGCCGAATAGACGAATGTTTCTGATTAGCTCCTGTGTTGAGCAGACTAATAATACCTATATTTTATTAAATCCTAAAGTGAGCAAAAGCTTTATTGGCTTCAGCCATACGATGGGTATCTTCTTTCTTTTTAAATGCCGCACCTTCACCTTTTGATGCCGCTACTATCTCAC
>JANMLJ010000686.1:0-2380 GCA_031372465.1 Chitinophagaceae bacterium
CGAAGTATTTCGGGATGGCTAATTAAATCTAACAGGAACACATGAAATCAATTGTAATCTGCTTTCTGCCTTTGTTTTTCTTGCAAAGTTGTAAAACAGGCAGTATGCATAAAACAGTAACTATTAATGAAGATATTGAATGGACGCACAGCTGGGTGGTACATTCTACTAAAACAGATTTGCCCGGACTACTTGTAATAGAAGATTCGCCTGTGGAAGCCTATTATCCGCTGGTTGCTAAACAACTCTCCGGTAAAGCGTATAGCTGCAAGTTCACAACCTCCTGCAGTATGGAAGAACTATTTCACGAAGATTAATTTCGACACCAGATAAAAAATAGGGAATGGAAGTTTTACAAAAATTCAAGAAAACATTTATTTAAAAGTTTGTTTTTGTTTATTTTAGTACAACAAAAGCTCCAATCGGGAATAATTAGGAAATATGAAGCAGCTTATTGATGAAAAATTTCAATGCCCCGTTATTTTTGACAATATGATGAACCTGGTGCAACTTTGCTGGGCGCATAAAAAGGACGGATATAAAAGTATTTTGATAAGGCTCTAACAAATGCCCACACCACATTGAAAAATAAGATTTGCAATAATTTCAGTGTTAATCAGGTGGTAGATTATGATTTGAATAATGGAAATGTTTTTAAGAAAGTAACATACCAGCGAATGACCGATTCTTAATTTCTGCTGGAGTGAAAAGATATACGGACTGATATTTAAATACAATCTCCATTTCTCTTAATTTATTTTTTTAAGCTATACGTCTAATGAAAAAAATATTTTACATAATCCTCATACTTGTACAAGGAAAAAATACAACTGCACAACATAGCAATGATTTTAAACTTTGGTACTTACAACCCGCTGCAAACTGGAACGAAGCATTACCGGTAGGCAATGGCAGGTTAGGAGCCATGGTATTTGGCAGGGTGGAAAATGAACGGATACAATTGAATGAAGAAAGTTTATGGGCAGGTAAACAAATTGACGTCAACAACCCTGGGGCAAGCGATCACCTGAAAGAAATTCAACAACTACTTTTACATGGTGAGAATAAAAAAGCATACGATTTAAGCACGCTTTATTTATTACAAACACCACCCCGGTTCAGGTCTTATCAAACACTGGGTGATCTGTTTATTGACTTTGGTGAGCAAGGGGGTATTAAAAATTATAACTACCAGCTGGATTTGGCAACCGGTATTGTAACTACCAGTTATGAAATAAGTGGTGTTCAATATAAAAGAGAAGTATTTGCCTCTGCTCCGCAAAATTGTATTGTTATCAGGCTTACAAGTAACAAAGCAAATTCAATTCAGTGCAAACTCAATCTTTCAAGGGAAAGAGACGCAACAATCTCTGCTGTCGGAAACAGTCAATTATTAATGAGTGGTCAGATTGCAGATGCAGATGATGTAATGAATGGATCAGGCGGATTCAATATGAAATTTAATACACTGCTTCAGGCAAAACAGGAAGGAGGAGAGTTGTTGGCAATGAATAATACATTGTTAATACGAAATGCCAGTTCTGTCACAATATTTATAACAGCAGCCACAGATTATAATTTTTCGAAGTTAAATTTTGACCGCTCAATTAACCCTAAAACAATTTGTGAAAAAATTATCAGCAAGGCAACTGCCATACCAGGTACTGAATTACTAAACAGGCATCTTGCAGAATTTCAATCATTATTCAACCGCGTGCAATTAACTCTTGGTGATATCAATCGCTCAGGTATTCCAACAGACAAACGCCTGGATTCTTTAAAACTTGGTGAAGATGATCCGCAATTAATGGCTCTTTATTTTCAATACGGACGTTACTTATTAATGAGTTCATCCAGATCCCCGGGTGTTTTGCCTGCTAATTTACAGGGAGTATGGAACGAACATTTTAATGCCCCCTGGGAATCTGACTATCATACCAATATCAATCTGCAAATGAATTACTGGCCGGCAGAAATTTGTAATCTTAGTGAAACAACAACACCTCTTTTTAATTTTATTGATAACTATCGTGTGCCAGGCAGGGTTACTGCCAAAAAAATGTACAACGCTGATGGATGGATGATGCATCATGCAACAGATATTTTTGGGAAGACAGGCATTAATGCCGGCATTCATTGGGGTACATCACCTCTTTCTGCAGCCTGGCTATGTCAGCATTTATGGGAACATTATTTATTTACGCTCGATAACGATTTCTTAAAAAACAAAGCATATCCGATTATGAAAGAGGCTGCTCAGTTTATACAAAGCTTCTTAATAAAAGATAAAAATGGTTACCTGGTTACAGCGCCATCAATGTCACCTGAAAATGCTTTTAAACTTCCCGGCGGGGAGCGGCAGAACCTGACTTATTCTCCT
>JANMLJ010000696.1:0-2061 GCA_031372465.1 Chitinophagaceae bacterium
CAAGAATGGTACAGATCCTGGATGCGAACAGAATGGAAAATTGGGTTGATCTTCACAATCTTCGGGTAATTAAGTATGGTAGCGTTCTACATATGGATTGCCACCTCACCGTGCCCTGGTTTCAGAACATTCATGAAGCACACCGGGAAATTGATGTACTGGCCAAAATGATCCGAAAGGAGTTTGGAGATTCCCTGGAGCTATTTGTACACTCTGATGGTTGCCTGCCTTTTTCCTGCCAGATTTGTAACAAAGAAAAATGTCCGGAGAGAAAGAATAGTTTTGTACGGAAAATTGAATGGACATTACAAAATGTATCACAGGATAAAAAACATAGTTTGTAATAAAAAATATATATGACTACTACAATAACAACATGGAAAGGTGCTCATGAATTTACCAGTAACCTGGATCATAATAGTATTGAATTGGATGGTAGTAAAAAAAAGGGGTTTGGACCAAAGGCTTTATTATTATCAGGTCTGGCAGGTTGTTCGGGTATTGATATAGTAGATATATTGGAAAAAATGCGGGTGGAATTTTCTGATTTTATTATTGAGACTTCAGCAGAGCAAACAGATGAGCATCCCAGAGTGTTTAAAGAAGTAATGATTACTTACAGGCTTAAAACAGCAAAAGAAAATGAGGATAAGATTAGAAAGGCTATTGAGCTTTCGTTGGAAAAGTATTGTGGTGTGTCGGCTATGTTAAAGAAAAATTCACCGGTTAATTATAAACTGATTATTGAATAACTTAGTATTAATTTATGCTGTCTAAAAAATCTCAATATGCTTTTAAAGCACTGACTTATCTGAGCGAAAAATACAAGGAAGGGCCGGTGCTTATTTCAGAAATTGCCGCCAAAAAGAAGATACCGTTAAAATTCCTCGAGAGTATTCTGCTGGAATTAAAAAGAGCAGATATCCTGGATAGTAAAAAAGGAAAAGGCGGAGGTTATTTTTTGAAGCAAAAACCGGAGAAGGTAAAAGTTTCTACTATAATTCGACTGATAAACGGCCCGATAGCCATGTTGCCCTGCGTAAGTCTCTATTTCTATGAACGTTGCAAAAACTGCAACGAAAAGCACTGCGGTCTGCATGATATGATGATTGAGGTGCGGGATGCTACTTTAAGTATCGTGGAAAATCGCACATTAAAAGACCTTATCGTTTAATTTCCATTCTTTACCAACGATTGTTAGGGTAAAAAATTCTTAATTATTAGTCCATAAACTTGGTAGGCTATCATATATGCTGTATTTTTGTGTTTTATTAAAGTCTACTAAATTTATATACTATGTCATTACATTTAGGGGACAAAGTTCCCAATTTCAATGCGAAAACAACTATTGGTGAAATTGATTTTTATGAATACCTGGGTGATAGTTGGGGTGTTTTGTTTTCACATCCGGCTGACTTTACACCGGTCTGTACCACTGAACTGGGACGAACGGCATTATTGAGTGAAGAATTTGCCAAACGTAATGTAAAAGTGCTGGCATTAAGCGTTGATCCGCTGGAAAAACATGCGGGTTGGGTAAGCGATATAAATGAAACACAACATTGTACGGTCAACTTTCCTATCATAGCTGATGAAGACAGAAATGTGGCAACACTTTATGATATGATTCATCCCAATGCTTCTGCTACGGCAACGGTCCGTTCTTTATTTATTATCGGTCCTGACAAAGCTTTAAAATTATTTATTACTTATCCTGCTTCTACCGGAAGAAACTTTGTAGAAGTATTACGGGTAATTGATTCTTTGCAATTAACCGCTAACTATAGTGTGGCTACACCGGCTAACTGGAATGCAGGAGAAGATGTAATTGTTGTGCCTGCTGTATCAACAGAAGATGCCATTAAAAAATTTCCAAAAGGAGTAAAAGTGATAAAGCCCTATCTGCGGTATACCCCGCAACCTAATTTGTAAGGAATGATCACAAAGGAACTGATACAACAGATAGAAGATAGTTCTTTGCCCGAAGCATTGGCACTTGTTGCGGAGCTATTTCCCGGTCAGGTTGTTTTTTCTTCATCCCTGGGACAAGAAGACCAGGTA
>JANMLJ010000708.1:0-6121 GCA_031372465.1 Chitinophagaceae bacterium
TTCAAATGGCAGGGGCATCCATCCCGAACAGGTGAATGAGGAAAATCAAAAAATGTATTATGAAGATTTAATGAATTGGGCAGAAAAAAATAAGATCATGGTTTTCTTTTTTGAAGCTTTTGATGAATCCTGGAAAGGTTCATCAGATCCGGATGAACCGGAAAAGCATTGGGGATTGTTTCATACAGACCGGACACCTAAAATGGCGGCAGAAAATTTACCTTTTATTACCAATTAATTTACAAAACAGCATTATTTTGAGCCATGGCTTTAAAATAGTCTGCACTTAATTTAGGGATTCGTTTCAACGTTTTATAATCCATATAAACCAACCCAAAACGGGTACCATAGCCGAAGGCCCATTCAAAATTATCAACCAAACTCCAATAGAAATAGCCTTTTACCGGAACCCCTTCGGCTGATGCTCTTTGCAATTGAGAAAGATAACCACGTAAAAACATAATCCGGTCTGTATCATAAATATGATTATCTGCTGTCAGTTCATCTGTGCTGCTGTATCCATTTTCAGTAACGTAGATCTCTTTCACATCCCAAAGTTTTTTAACATGACAAGCACCCCAGTAAAGAGTTTCAGGGGCTAATAATTCCCAGGTTGAAGTGCTGGTTGGATGTGATTTTGCAAATGGTATTTTTTCATAGCCAGCCTCGTTAGTGGAGGCCTGTACATAACATTCAGGGTTATAAATATTTATTCCGCAAAAATCAAGCGGAGAGCTGATGATCTTTAGTTCTTCTGCTGTAAATTTTGGTGCAGCAGCTCCAGCTTTCTTAAGAAAAGCATCGGTATATTTTCCTTCCATAATAACTGTCAAATACCCTGCATTAATTTCCCTGGTTGCAATTTCAGCCGCTTTACTATTTTCCGGAGTTTCAATAACAGGTACCGCCACTTTAATATTTTCTGCAACGCCTGCTTTAGTGCCGGCTTTACCATTAGCACGTAATGCCTGAATCGCCAGTCCATGAGCCAATACTGCATGATGTCTTGCCTGGTATAATTCTGCTGGCGGCAATTTCAAACCAGGCGCATGAATTCCAATACCATGCCCCAATTCAATAAAAGTCGACATTTCATTGAGTGTAAAGAAATACTTTACCCTGTCGCTTAATTTTTCAGCCATAAAGCCAGCATAATCTGCAAATGCTTTCGCAGTTTCTTTTGATTGCCAACCTTTATACTTGTCTTGCAGTGCCAGCGGCAAATCCCAATGAAATAAAGTTGCAAAAGGTTCAATGTCATTTACCAGCAGTTCATCCACCATCCGGTTATAAAAATCAACACCTTTTTGATTGGGTGTTCCTGTACCTTCAGGAAATATGCGTGACCATGAAATAGAGAAGCGGTAAGACTTTGCATTGAGGGATTTTATTAACTGAATATCCTCTTTGTATTTGTGATAAAAATCGCAGGCAATATCTCCATTGTCATTATTTAATATTTTTCCGGGAGTGTGAGAAAAAGTATCCCAGACAGACTTCCCCCGGCCATCTTCTTTTACCGCACCTTCAATCTGGTAAGCTGCTGTAGCTGTTCCCCAAAGAAATCCTTTTGGGAAAGAAAGATTATTTTTTGGTGTCAAAATCCGTGGTTGGTTTTCAGCTGTTTCACTTTTAGTGTTACAGGAAGAAAAGAGAAAAGGGGTTGCCGAAATTCCCAATGCTGTCAGACCCGCAGATTTCACAAAATCACGCCGGTTCGTTTGTTTTGGATCCTTCTCCGTATTTACGGCACTTCCTCCTGGCTTTCGATATTTCATACTTTTAATTTTCTAATTGAAATATATTTTACTGAATTTACGTTACGCTGCAATAAATATACACACAACTTTCAAGTTTTGTGCAATCGGGGAACTGATCAACTTTCCATCTCTCCTTTATTCATAGCTCTCGGTCTGAGCTTAAGATCTACGCCAGTTTTTAAAGTCTTTAATAAATGATAAAACAGAAAAGCATTGGAATACTTTTTATAAAATCAGGAAGCCTGGAATGGCAGCAGTATCGTTTTACTGATAGATGAAATAACTATAATTGGCGTGTAATTGAATTACATTATGAATAATAATGATTTTGTTGATCCTGGAGTGTGTGAAGAAATAGCTGGAAAAAATCCACAAGCAGGCCTAAAATAAAAATTTATTAAAAATAATATTTCATCATTAACAGGATATTTTTATGCTGGGGTGTACATCATTGCCCCTGTAATTTTTAAATCAGTTTTATTCTGCGCATAAATTACTATCCTCCAATTATCTTTTGAAAGATTTTCCGGCAACGTCAATTCAAATACTGTTTTATCCATTGTCGTCTTTCTTGAAAATACCCTGACCACATTTGTATGGGATAATTTAGCGCCACTATTCTCCCCTGCTCTCACTTGCATACTAACTTGCTTTTGAACTAACGCCACGAGTAAGTCAGTTTTTTTTAAATCCCCTGCTGCATGAACAATAAAGCTAATTTTATCCCCGCTTATTTTTACATTATCAATATTTAATTGAACAGTAGACTTTTCTTTCAGGGCTGCTTTAATAGCAGATTCCGCTTTTCCCCGGTTACTTCCTACTATCTCATATTCGCCATTGACTACCAATTGCGGTGTATATACACTCTCCAGGTTTAGTTGCCTGCTATAATTTCGTTGTCGTTCTGAAAACTCACTATTGCTGAAAGGATCTTCCCATCCCAACCTGTTCCAGTAATCAACATGAAATGATAAGGGGAAGATATTTGAATCGAGTGTTGTCAGTTGTGGTAATAACTTATCGGCTGAAGGACAACTGGAACAACCTTCGGAAGTAAATAGTTCAAGCACTGCGATTGGAGCATAAGAACCGATTACTGATTCAGAATTTGTATTTGTTAATTTAGTTGTTGATTTGCTTTTAGCAATAAATCCTAAACCAGCAATGCCTGCAGTTGCAATTATAAGTACTATCCATTTCATACCTGCTAAGCTACAAGAATATGAAGCCGAATATTGTCTCCTGAAAGACAAAGAAAGTATTTATAAAACTATTAACTATTTGCAACAAAAAAAGCCCCGTAAACAGGGCTTTATTTTTCTAAGGAATTGAATGACTTATTTTATTTTCAATACAGGTTTTAACTGATATACGCCAACGCCTGTCTGATGAATCGATAATGCCGCATCAAAATCAATCAGTAATGAGTCTAATGTGCCATTTAGTTTCTTGTTCAGCTTAATCTTCAGTCCAGATTCAGAACCACTCGGAATAGTCAGCGGATATGTAACACCAGCCACCCTGATAGAGTTATTAGTTCCCAAAACAAACCTGATTTCCTTTACCACATTTGTTGGTATTACACCTACTGCCAGCAATGTGTCCACTCCATTTTGTAAACCCAATAAATCATATACACCGGCGTATGTATTCAGATCGACCCATCCATGGATGGAATCATCGCTGAATTTTACACTTACAAGCCGAATATCCACATTCACTTCTTCAGCATTTACAGGATTATCAGTTAACCGAACTTTAACAGTTGTACTTTCTCCTGAATTATCTTTAGAACAGGCAATAAAAACAACAGCTACTAATAAGGCAAGCACAGAAAGGAATAATGCAATTTTTTTCATATTTAATCATTTTTCACTTATAAAAGGAAAACCATGCCAAGATAGACTCTGGGGGAAATCAATTACCAGTAAACATGAAATTTGGGGAAATATTACTTAGCACTGACAATAAACACTGCAGGCACCGGTCGCTGTCCCGTTGCATCTGAAACTTTTATTGTTTCTTTCCCATTCACCAACATACAACTACTGCCGCCACCATCAAGGTTTAAAGCTTCCCAACATCCAAGGTCTTTAAATAGTTGGGCTTCCTGTGTTAATGTGGCGCCTTCAGCAATATTGGGGAATCGGCCCTGAATAACTAAAATAATAAGTTTATTATCTTTTGTGTAGCCCATTGCTGTACGGGGATGCTTGTCTTCAATAGCTTTGCCAACGAATTTTATTTCTTGTTCATTGGTAATTTTTATTTGACCATTTTGCAAAAGAACCGGGCCACCGCCTACAGCTGTCTGCATTTTCCATTTATCAAAATCAATTGAAGATTCTTTTTGCGGATCGATAGTATTTGAAAATGCAATTTTTGCTTTTTTAAAACCAAAAAAATCTGATGAATCCTTAATGGCCTTAACTGGAAATTGACTGGCAAATGGATATTTCAATGATGAATCTGTGAATAGCCATGCAATATCAGCTTCTCTTTTCCTGGAAATCCCGATTGCACTACCCAAAGGATGCCGGTAGGTAAAAGTATCTTTACCCCGGCCGTTTATTGTGTGAATATTAAACCCAACCAATTTTTTGTTTTTTATAACCACATTAAGGTTCTGGTTAGTGGCAAATGAAAAGAACGTGGTGTTTACTACTAATAGTGGCTTATCATTTTTATCATAAAATTTTGAAGGGGTGAGCCGCCTCTTGAATGTTGTGTCAACTGTAAACTCCAGCTTTTTATCTTTTAAATCGGCTTCGAGGTAGTAGGCAATATTGGGTTTGCCATCCAGCAGATCAGTTGTTTTGTAAATATGAACAGTAGCAGGCAATGGTTGAAATAATGAATCAACATTCTGCCATTTTAATTGGGCAACGGAGATAACAGGAATAAAAACAAGTTGTAGCAGAATAATTTTTTTCCAAAGATTGAACTGCATTTTATTTCAATTGCATTTTTGCTACTTTAGGATCAACCTCTACCGTATCGTGCTCAAAGTTTAATTTGATGCGCCACTTTTGCATGGTAGCAGCACCGATGATCGCTTCTTCACTAAGACCGGGTACTAACAAAAATTCATCGCTTAGTAATACATCATTCAAATAGAAATCCAACGAAACCCGTTCCTTAACTTCGATAAAATGTCCTTCAGAAGCTGTATAAACCCTTCTTACTCTTCCTAATTTAGTTGGCGTTTCTAATCCTTCTACATGGTCAGGATTGATACAAGACAAATTTGCCCCGCTATCAAACAAGGTATAAAGGTTCTTCTCCCCTTTGGAACCAATATAATTCAACGGCAATTTGATAACTGACATTTCTTGATTTATTTTGTATTACAAGGTACTAACTTTCTCTTCCTCCCACTTATTTCTTCCATAGCCGGCAATTACATGCCTTTCGCTATGATAACTCGACCGAACCAACGGTCCACTTTCTACATAATCAAATCCGAGTCCATAGCCAATCTCCCTGTATTCAGCAAATTCATCAGGATGTACAAAGCGGTGAACGGATAAATGTTTTTTAGTTGGCTGAAGATATTGTCCAATGGTTACTACATCACAACCGTTAGCCTGTAAGTCTTTCAAAGTTTGAATTACTTCTTCCTTCTTTTCACCAAGGCCAAGCATAATACCGCTTTTCGTCCGCATGCCACCTTCTTTTAGTATTCTTATAACTTCCATACTTCTCCAGTATTTGGCTTGAATACGTACTTGCCTGGTTAATCTTTCAACCGTTTCTATATTATGACTTACCACTTCAGGACTTGCAGCTATTATCCTTTTTATGTCTTCTTTTTTTCCTTTAAAGTCCGGGATCAGGGTTTCCAGTGTAGTAGAAGGGTTTAAGGCTTTTACCGCTTTGATCGTGTTGTTCCAGATTATTGAGCCACCATCTGTCAGTTCATCCCTGTCGACAGATGTGATGACGGCATGTTTTACTTTCATCAGGTGAATGGCTTCGGCTACCCTTTGTGGCTCATCCCAATCTACATCCTCAGGTCTTCCGGTAGCTACAGAACAAAAACCACAGCTACGGGTACAAATATTCCCAAGGATCATAAAAGTAGCTGTACCGGCGCCCCAGCATTCTCCCATATTGGGACAATTGCCGCTTTCGCAAATAGTATGAAGTTTGTGATTGTCAACCAGGCTACGGACATGTTTGTAGCTCTCGCCGATAGGAAGCTTTACTCTTAACCAATCTGGTTTTTTTACTCTTGTATTATCAACTGCTGCAGATGTTACCGGTAACTCAATCATTCGTCAAAATTACGGTCATTACTTTCGCCGTCCAAACAGTATAGCAAGGTATGCCTGAAAAAATAGCTGATGTTGTTTCTG
>JANMLJ010000020.1:0-10730 GCA_031372465.1 Chitinophagaceae bacterium
GATTTGAAACCAAAGAAAACAAATGCCAACAGAAATAAAATGTCCCAATTGTGGTCATGAATTTGAACCAACCGATCTTATCCGTGATGAGATACAGAAAGAAGTAAATTCAAAAGCGGAAGAGTGGAAAAAGAAAAAAGAAAAGGAATTGGAAGAAAGCCTGCGGAAAAATATTTCTTTTGATTATGAAACCAAATTACGGCTGCTCGAAGAAAACAAAAAAGAAAATGAGGACAAACTTAAATCCGCCCGGCAAAAAGAAGCCGATTTTCTCCGCAAAGAACAAGACCTGAAAAATAAAGAAGCCGAAATTGACTTAACCGTTCAGAAGCAATTGCAAAAAGACCGCGAAAAACTAACGGAAGATATTCGCCGGATCGAAGAACAAAAAATTGCAGCCAAAGAAACAGATTATCAATTGCGGTTTAAGGAACTCGAAAAACAATTAGATGACCAGAAAAAACTGGCGGAAGAAATGCGCCGGAAATCTGAACAGGGCTCCATGCAATTACAAGGAGAAGTTCAGGAACTGGCACTGGAAGAATTATTAAAACTCGCTTTTCCTTTTGATATAATCAGCGAAGTTGGCAAAGGAGTCCGTGGTGCCGATTGTATTCAGACCATCCGGAATAAATTTGGACAGGAATGTGGTAAGATAATTTTTGAAAGTAAAAGAACCAACAGTTTTGCTAATGACTGGATCGAAAAACTAAAAGCCGATATGCGCAGCCAGGGGGCAGATGTTGGCGTTATTGTTACACAGGCATTACCAAAGGATATGGACCGCTTTGGTGAAAAAGAGGGAATCTGGATTTGCAGTTTTTCAGAAGTAAAACCAATTGTTCAAATGCTGCGGGATGGAATTATCAAAATATCTACTGCATTAAAAAGCCAGGAGAACAGGGGTGATAAAATGCATATGTTGTATGATTACCTGACAAGCCGGGAATTTGCCGGACAATGGCAAGCCATCCGGGAAGGATTTATGAGTATGAAAATATCTATTCAGCGTGAAAGGGATGCGATGGAAAAAATGTGGAAGGCGAGGGAAAAACAATTGGAAAAAGTTTTACTGAGTGCTGCGCATGTGCGAGGTTCTATAGAAGGGATTTCCGGAACGGATGTTGATTTGAATTTGCTGGGTGAAGGTAATGAAATAGAAGAATCCTGATACAAACCTGCTAAGCACAACCCGATTAAACCAAAGAGTTCGACGGCAAAACAGATGTACGTACGAAAAAATCAGACCTTATTTATCTGATTTTTTTAACACTGGAAGCCAATTTCTTAATAATGTTTCAAAGCAGTTATTATATAAACCTAAGCACTCTTACCCAGTGTTTCTGAAAAAGCAACCAGCTTGGCTTGCAGGTCAACAGGTCTGAATGGTTTTTGTATATAATCATTAAACCCTTTGTCCAAAAGATTCTCTTTCATATTTTCAAAAACTGCAGCGGTAAAAGCAATGGCAGGCATAGAAGGTTGTTTTTTCCTGATAATAGTTAATGCACCATAACCATCCATTTCCGGCATTTCAAGATCCATCAGCACCAGGTCAAAACTGCCTTTATCAAAAAGAGAGATAGCTTCTAATCCGTTTTTAGCTTTCTCATATACAATACCCCATTTATCCAGAAACTTTGTTGCAATCATCATATTGATCGGGTTATCTTCTGCAATCAGTACTTTCAGGCCTTTTAATTGTTTGATCTCATTTAATTGCTTATCATCAGAAACAAAGGTTTTTTTCAATCCTGAATGAACAGGTAAAGTAATGTCAAAATAAAACCTGCTTCCTTTTTGATATTTACTCTCTACTTTTAATTCACCACCCATCAACTTCACCAGTTTCCGGCTAATGGTCAATCCAAGCCCAGTGCCACCATATTTACGCGTCGTTTTTATATCGGCCTGGTTAAACTGACCAAATATCTGCTCTCTTTTATCTAATGGAATTCCTATACCGGTATCGGTTACACTAATTTCTATAGAATTTGATTCACTGTTTACAGACAGGGCTTTTAATTCAACTTTTACGGAACCTTTAGCAGTAAACTTCAATGCATTGGAAAGTAAGTTGGTCAGCACCTGGTTTAAGCGGGTAGAATCGGCCAGCAAATTATTGTTCAAAGAAGGATCTACCGCTACTTCCAACAATACCTCTTTCTCTTCAAACTGGGGTATAAAAGGAGATACGATCTTATGAACCAACGGATGAATATCAACAATAGCCACATCCAATTGTATTTTATTGGCTTCCAGTTTACTCAGGTCAAGAATATCATTGATCAGGTTAAGCATATGTTCAGAAGAAAAACGCAACACTTCTAACTGGTCTTTTTGTCCGGGCAGAAAATCATCCTGCAGCAACAAATTGGTGGATCCAATGATACCATTCAACGGAGTACGTAATTCATGGCTCATATGCGACAAGAACTGTGATTTTATTAATACAGATTCCTCCGCCTTCATTTTGGCTTCCTGCAACTCATTTAAAATTTCATTTTTCTCCGCAATATCTACAATAGTTATTTTTTTAAACTCCTTATCCATGTAGGTAAATGAAACAATACTGATATTTCCGGGGAAAACACTTCCATCATATCTTTTACAAGTCAGTTCACCTTCCCAGTTGTGCAGCGGTGCAAACATATTTTTAGTTAGTTCACCCTGGGGTTCCTGCGATACCTCCACAAACAATTCACGGACCGGCCTGTTATTCAATGTTTGACCATCTGATAAACCAAATAGAGAACTGGCATGCCTGTTACAACTGCTGATCAGGCCATTTTTAACTTCCATAATGATCTCTGTATGTAAGGAGCTGTTAAAAATGGTATCCAGAAACATTTCTTTATTACGTAGCACGGCTTGTTTTCTTGTATTTTCTTTTGCCAGTGAATACGACATAGACACTACTAATAAAAAAGCTAGTATTAAGTTGATAGAAAAATTCTTTCTGTTCATTCCCGTTAATACCTCATTCAGGTTACCATTATCCGGTGCAAATAAGATCGCCAGTAAAAATGAACTGATACCGATGGTATACGTAAGAATAACATTCTTCTTACTGGTCAGATCAGCTAAAAAAACAAAACTAATAATGGAAGGAAAGAAATAAAGAAATACACCGGAATGTAATCCTTCAACAGCCGTCAGCAAAATGATGGACGTGTTGATACAAAGCAACATCAATAAATAAGCTTCTTTTTCTTTTTTATTATCCAGCAGATACCGGATAAAAATAAGCAACATACAGGTGGTAGCCGTTACAATATAACTGGCACCCAGGTTGCCTAAAAAATAAGCAAAGGAGGTGATGAAGAGAAACGAAAAGGAGGTGATTTGAAAATACCTTAATCGCGTAATAAATGAATCCTCGTTTAAATAACGCGTAGAAGTGAACCAATCAGTAATATCGTACCAGAATTTAGAAAAAATATTATTCGCTGAAACGTGATTGCTCATATAGGTTTTTTAAATAGGAAGGATTAACTATAATACTAAATCAATAAAGCAAAAAAGCCTTATTTATTGTATAATTATTGTAAATTAATTTGAAACGATTTCCCTTTACTCATACGGGCATTTTTACGCAGTAGTCTGAACCTGCAAATGACCGGAGAACTACTACCATCAGTGCAGATAGTTACGAATAGCGCGTTGCACAAAAAGTTATTTTTTAGCTTGCTTTTTGGAAATATTGCATCTGGTCAGCCACCTGCATCCGTGTTTCATCAACCATTTGCAGCAGGTTAAAAAAATCAACTGAAATGGGAACACGGTTTTTAACCTTATTACACTCAGCCTCTAATTTTTTAAACCTGTCTGCTACCTCCGGCACACCAATATACATAAAAGAAGGTCCATGATAATGCAACAAATTTTTCAGCGATTCCAGGTTTTCTTCTTCAAAAGCAGCAAACAGATTTTGCTTTAATTCATAATAGCTGGAAAGAAATTCGGAAAACACTTCTGCTTTACTTTCTTCACAATCTCCGTAGAGGTTCAGCAGTACTTCGTTGTTTAGTTGTATCGTTTTCATTATGTATGGATTTAAGATAAAATACCTGGTAACAAAAAAAAATTACTACCCGATCTGTAGAACTATTAACATCTGGTTACTAGTTTTTACGTAGTACAAATCAAGGAGTTTTTTCGCATACTTGCAACGAAGTTTTACTAAGGAATTTTACGAATTATACTATTTTAAACACGCAGTATTCGTTTTATTTGATTCAACTATCTCAAAAACAAAATGTTATGCTTCTGGTAGCAAGCAACTGGTAATTTATAAAACAATAGAAGTAGAAAATAATAGTTAATTCTTTTTTTGAAAAGTATTAATTGGTTTTATGGTGTTGCAGGTAACCCTATAGCGACATCCCACACTGATTCGACGTTCAATATTTTGTCAGACTTAATAGGCCAACGCACAATTACAACACATTTACAGATACACAAGGCCAATACTCTCAAAACGGTGAGTAAATTAGAAAAGTTTTTAATGACGAACAAGAATATCCTATGAAAGGCCCTGCTTTCTGGATTGATACAAAAAGTTTAGCAAGTGAAATAAATATTCCTTTAGGTGTTGGGATTATTGAAAAACCAGTTGAATTGCAATCTTATTATGTCAACATTCGAGTTGAAAAAGATGATACGACATATATTGCAACAATGCTAATTCCAATTTCAACAAATGAAGGCTTGAGAAAATTAAAAGAAATTCACTCTTTCCTTACAAAATAACCCACAAAAGAAAGTAACGTTCCATCCCTTAAATATGTCCTTACCAAATATTATTAATGGTTATACTCAAAACTGGAATTCTTTTAAAAAGAACCGTAAGACTTAACAATAATCAGCTAAAAGGGGAATGAAGATGCAGGGCAATGGAGAATATAGAAAAACAAAAACCCGGTTTCATCATCCCATGCGGGAGAGAGGATTTACCGGGTATCGCATTGCAAATATACGGCTTTAAACTACATTTGCAACAACTCCTTTAAAGGCAATTTGATGAACATTAACGACTTAGAAAGGCTTCTTTCACAGAAAAGGCTAAGTACTTATTACAATCTATTCCCCACTGACAAGGAAAAAGCTATTGAGTATTACAGGCTTAACACCCAAATTTCAGAATCACTTTACCCTTTGCTTTCCAATCTGGAAATAGCTTTGAGAAATTCTATACACAACTCTTTTACCATACATTATAAATCAGCAGACTGGTTTTCACAGTTTAAACAGCCCGAATTATTTGACCAGGTTAATGTTGCCAAAAGAAAAATACTTACAGGACACAACCCTATGACAGCCGACAAAGTAGTTGCAGAATTGACCTTTGGTTTTTGGACAGCATTATTCAATAAACAATATGCCAAAGACTTTTGGAAACCTTTAATGTATGCTTTCCCACTAATGGACACACGCAACAAACGCAGGGACAAAATTTCTTACAAACTCAATCACATTCGCAAATTCAGAAACCGCATATTTCATTACGAACCTATTTGTAATAACCTTAACGCTCTGGCGACAAACCACAATAACATTTTAGAAATTCTCAACTGGATAAATTCCGACATCGTTAGCTGGACAAAACAAATTGACCGCTTCGACAACTTATACAATCAAGCAGTTGCTTTGCGTACAGCGAATTGACCTAACACACCAAGTCAGGCACATGTCTTGCCAACGCCTCCAGGACACACTCTGCCTCTTCGGGCACAGGCATTCAATTCGTCACACCATGACGAAGGGTATACCAACAACCCAGGATTCTGTTTGGCAATATGGCGGGGCAACGAATATATTCTCAACTTTTTGCTATTCGGCTTCAGTTCCAGCCGACGTAATACTAATGAGCAGCAGAATTAACAATGAACTTTTGTAACTTTATTTAGCAGCGGTTATGGGCTGACGATTTTCAGATACCGCCACATCGCCAAGCCGTGACCGAATGGTACAAGACGCTAATTCTTTATATTCCGGGCACGGAAAGGAATTGTGCCTGCCTGGCCTGCAGGCAGGTTCCGCCTTGTAAATATTTATAGCAATAAAAGTGTGAGCGTTCGTCGGAATTATAAGTTGGCTACATCAACTTATCACCCAGGCCAGCACTAACCCATCAAACAGGCGGTAATGTACCATTAAGTCAGCTTCCCCTTTTACAAAATAACAACTAATGGTCTCCGTTAGTTCATCTTTTTTCTGCAATTGAATTTGACGGCGAAAGTCAACCCCACCATTTCCATACCATTTAAAAACGGCTTCTTTGGCCGACCATAGTAAGGTTGGTGCCTCCACATTCATGACAGCCTGATCAGTTTCTGTGCCGGGGATAAGATTAAAAAGTTCATGTTCTTTTGCACTCAGGTATTTATACATGATCCTGCTGATCTTTTCAACCGGTATCTCAATATCAATACCCACCCGTTGATTTTTACTAACAATGGCAGCCGCATAATCACCACAATGAGAAATGGAAAAATGATACTGCTCATCCGGCAAAAAGGGTTTGCGGGTATCGGCAATTTCAATTAACTGGTAAGGAAAATCCGGAAAAAGGTATTGCAGCAGAAAACGTCCTGCCAGGTGTTGTAATCGCTTATGCGGATGTGTGACTTCCCGGTGCAATGGCACATTGCCTTTGAAGAATTCTTCGGTTTCTTCAATCTTCCAGATTCCCAGCCGGGTGCTCTCATTGATCTGATGTTGAAAAAAAACAGGCATTTCTCAGTTTTTCATGTTTAAATTGCCACTCTAATTAAACCGAAGATAGAACATGATACTCTCAGATACCCGGATATTGGAAGAAATAGAAAAAGGCACTATTAAAGTTGTTCCTTACGACAGAGATTGTTTAGGTAGTAATTCGTATGATGTGCACCTTGGCAAAACCCTGGCCACTTACAAAGAACACATGATTGATGCCAAAAAGCACAACCAGATTGATTGTTTTGACATACCGGAAGAAGGTATTGTTTTATATCCGCATATTTTCTACCTCGGCGTAACGGAAGAATATACAGAAACACATGCGCATGTTCCTTTTTTAGAAGGGAAATCATCAACCGGGCGTTTGGGAATAGATATTCATGCGACGGCAGGTAAAGGTGATGTGGGATTTTGCGGGCACTGGACCTTAGAAATATCTGTAAAACAACCGGTAAAAGTGTATAAAGGCATGCCGATCGGCCAGCTTATTTATTTTCCGGTTGATGGCGAGATTGAAATAAAATACAACCAGAAGAAAAATTCAAAATATACTAACCAGCCTGATAAACCAGTGGAGAGTATGATGTGGAAGAATAAGTTTTAGTTATTCGTTTAGGGTTTGGGGTTTAGGGTTTGGGGTTTAGAGTTCGCACAGCTCATATAGAACATCTTTATTTTATTTTACCTTGCCCTTGCAAATTCATTACTCTATACAAACGAATCTTGACTTGCTTATCTGACAAAACCAATCACAACCCTTTCTGTAGTAGTTCTCTTATTATCTTAACTGTTCAATTTCCAGATAGTAAAATTAAGAATTGTTGCAAAACTTACCCAGCTGATATAAGGAACCAGTAGCCAGGCTGCCGTTTTACTTACCCGGGCAAATGAAAAAATAGATAGCAAAATAAAAATCCATAACGTTATTATTTCTACTAAAGCCCAGCCAGGCTGTTGCTGATCAAAAAATATAAAGGACCAGAAAAAATTCAGTACTAATTGAATGGCAAATAGTGTGATGGCTGTTTTCTTCAACTTATCGTTGACGGAAGATTTCCACACGATAAACAAAGCAATTCCCATCATTATATATAATGTTGTCCAAACCGGTCCAAACACCCAGCCTGGGGGATTCCAGGATGGTTTATTGATCGTTTGATACCAGCTTTCAACCCCTGTAGCGGTAAAAAAACCACTGGTGGCGCCTACTGCCACAGGAATTACAATAGCAATAATAAGTTTCAACGTATTGTTCATATTCATATAAAAATGGGTTAATGGTTTTGTTTAAAGAGCTTCTACACCAAACTTTTTATAATAAGCAATAAGCCAGGTTACTACTTCATTATAACTTCTTTTACCGGCTGGTTGATTATTTGCTTTCAGAAAATGTCCATATCCCCACATCACAATTGGTTCTATTGGATTTCTATACCTGCGATAAAAATCACGAAACTCTTTTTGGTCTTTGATGACCTGTGGATGTGCTTTTATCTGAAATTGTCTTGCTAACGCAGTATCCCGTCTGTACACTTCTCCGAGCGAATAATTATACATATCATAATACACTGAATAACGGAAAGCGTTTGAATTATAGGCACGGCAGGCAAGAAAGCCAACAAAATTTGCTTCATTCTCTTTTCCATAACCCAATTGATGTGCCATTTCGTGAGTGGTGACATAGGGTTCTAAAAAGCGGGGTACCGTTGTATTTACCTGCCCTTCTCCGGAGAATGGATTATAATAGCCCTGAAATCCGAGGTAATTTCCCAAATAACTGAAGAGGGAGGGCTTGATTGACTTAGATTGGTATGTGAGAAAAGAATATTTTTTAGCCACTTCATCAAATGCGTCAACAGAACTATTAAACAATCTTTTTTTCTGGTTAAACGAATCTCTTTGTGCTTCTGTAACAAAACCGGCATAATAATTTACCCGGCTTTGCATGATGCTGGTTAATGTATCAAGGTCGGTAGCTGAATATTCTTTCACACCTAAATTCAGTTGATAGGCAATGCCAAGGCGATTATAATTTAAGCCCCACAACAGGTTAAAGAATACATAAACAAATAGGATGAAAAAAATGGCCTGTTGCAAACCACCAATAAAGAACTGGCGGGTCACTTTTCTACGGTAAATGGTTTTAAAAAGCTGGAAAGTTTTATACAATATTACCAGGATCAAAAACCCATAAAAAATATCGCCGATACTGAATGGTATCCAGCCAAAAAGAAATCGCTGAATTTTTGCAATTACCGGGTATACACCGGTGCTATAGTTCCGTTCTACCCAACCCGGATACCAGGATACCCATTTTATAAGGATGGTAAAAATAACCAGGAGTACCCAACTCCAGCTTTTCATAAGGCGTGTAAATAAGCGGGCAAGAAACTGTTGCAAATTTTCAAATTTTAAGTATCTTATACAAAACCTTTCTGAAAGCAGGCAGGTCAAGCAGTTATGCTTGTACAATTCGGTAAAAATAATCTATTCCGAACCAAAAAATATCCATTTATTCCCTTACCTTTGCACACTCTTTAAAAAGTAGATAAATGAGCCGCCGCCGGGAGTTTGAAATTGCTTTCATTGGGTTAAAACCCGGGGTTCATGAGTTTAACTTTTCAATTAATGATAAGTTCTTTGAGGAATTCCAGCAGCAGGATTTCCGCAATTGCAAAGCCAATGTAAAAATGACGCTTAATAAAAAGCCAAGCTTCATCTTACTAAAGTTTGAAATTGGCGGAACGTTGGAAGTAAACTGTGACCGTTGTTACAGCAACCTTCCTTTAAATCTTTGGGATGAATTTAATACCACCATAAAGATGGTGGAAGATCCTGAGAAGATGAATGAACAGGAAGAAGATTCAGAAATGTACTATATCTCGCAGAGTGAAAGCCATTTTGATATAGCCAACTGGATCTACGAATTTATCATCCTGACAATTCCTATGCAGAAAACATGTGCGTATGAAAAGATGGACGGACCACATTGTAACCCTGCAGCGATGGAACTGCTTAAGAAAATGGAACCTAAAATAATTGAAACAAAAGAAAACCCGATCTGGAAAGGATTGGAAAAGTTTAAAGATCTTGAAAGCGAATAATGAATGGTGAAAAGTCAATAGGACAAACCGAACGCTAAAACATTCACCATTGACCATTGACAATTTAAAAGTTAAGATATGCCAAATCCCAAACGCCGACATAGTCAGCAAAGAAGTGCAAAACGCAGAACGCATTATAAAGCAACTGCTGCTACATTAACAACAGACAGCACTACCGGTGAAATTCATGTTCGCCACCGTGCCCATGTAAGTGAAGGAAAATTATTTTATAAGGGCAAAGTGGTAGCTGAAAAAGCACCCCTGAGAGCTCAATAATAGTTTCTTTTCGCTCATTTTTTTTAATTCCAAATCCATTTGGCTAAATTGTCAATATGGAATTTGGAATTTGTTGTTTTGTCAAATGCTGTCTATAAATAAAATATCAGCCCTCTTATGAATATCGGAATCGATATGATGGGTGGCGATTATGCCCCGCTGGAAGCAGTTAAAGGAGTTCAACATTATCTTTCTGGTCATAGTAATCCTGTCAAACTCTTTCTCATTGGGGATAAACAACAAATTGAACAGCTTCTTGCCGATCAAAAAATATCGTTGGAGAATATCCGGGTAGTTCATTGCGAAGAAGTAATTGGGATGCACGAGCATCCGACAAAAGCTTTAAAAGAAAAAAAACATTCCTCTATCGCTATAGGTTTTCAATTGCTTGCCTCCGGTAAAATGGATGCGTTTATCAGTGCGGGTAATACAGGTGCGATGCTGGTAGGTGCTTTGTTCAGCATTAAAGCATTGGAAGGAGTAATAAGACCGACAATCTCCAGTATAATACCAAAAGCAGATGGTGGCACAGGGCTGTTGCTTGATGTAGGATTAAACGCTGACTGCAAACCGGAACAACTCAATCAGTTTGCCATCATGGGCTCAGTATATGCACAGCTCATTTTA
>JANMLJ010000054.1:0-3745 GCA_031372465.1 Chitinophagaceae bacterium
CAGTTACTTTCAGCACCATCATGTGTATTGTCAAAGGAAGCTGTGTCCTTTACAAATGTGATGGTTCCGTCTGTTTCGCCAGAATTATAAGAAGGCCAGCCGATTGTAACATCCAGCCAGAAACGATATTTATTGCCTTCCATTTTCAGGAGTACCAGGTTGCCTGAAGGGCCGGTAGCATTTTTATCATTACCTGTATTTCCCGATGGTTTTTTGGTGTAACCATAAACACCGGATAAATTATTTTGCGCTTGTAAAGACAGTGTTACTATAAATAAAGCACAAAAAATAAATAAATTTTTCATTCTGATTTTTTTAATTGGTCTGATAATTTATTATTGGTTTAATTGCTGAAGTAAGCTTTGAAAGCCTCAGACAGCCGGGCAAATTCTTTTTTTACCTGGTTCATACCAATCAATCCGCCAGACATACCGGAAGAATCTTTGTGCAGCATCACCGAATAAAGTGATCCCTCATTCTTTACGATCACACTTTGCTTATGGTATCTAACAAAGGCCCCTAATAAAAGACGCAGTACTCTGTTACCCTTGGTGTAGGTATGCGTTTCACCTTCCGCAGATTTAAGTGTATATCCTTCTGCGGTGAAGAAGAGGTTAAGTTTATTGTCCAATTCATCTTTGGTGCAACCGGTCATATTATAAATAACCCGGTCATTGGCAAAATCAACTACGGTAGCTTGCATGGTGTTTAGGTTTTATTGGTTAGGAAAACGGAACTCCGATTCCGTTTGTTCTTTGGCCGGAACGGACCCGATAGCTATCGGGTTCCGGCTTCCGGAATACGAAACTCCGTTACGTTTGTTCTTTGGCCGGAATCGGACCCGATAGCTATCGGGTTCCGGCCTCCTGTTTCTAAGGAAAGGTATTAAACAAAAATCATATTAACCATTCATTCTATTCAGCTTGTAATCTTTTTCTAATTCAGGGTGCAGATACGTCCATTTCCAGTCAAACAAATTTTTGACCAACCCTGCTTTTACCGGATTTTGAATACAATAACTGACAATACGGAAAAAATGTGCATCATCCCTGATCATGGTATCATAACTTTCTTCTGCCCAAAACGCACCTGACCTTTTCAATATTTTATTACATTGAACGGCAGTAAATTTCTTGTGATTCTGTAATATTTTATTGAGCAACGGGCTGCCCGGTAACACAGAAAGTAAAATATGTACGTGGTTACTCATAAGGCAGACGCACCATAATGTATACTGCTTATTATTATTGAATAATAAAGAGTCCATAATTATCGTGGCTATCTTTTCATCCTTCAACCAATGTGGCTCATTCGGGTTTCTTTCCAATTCATTTTCAAATGCTTCAAAATATTCTTCCCGCAATTCTTCTTTTCTTTCGGTTGAATAGTTTTCAGGGCGACTTTTTAATTCAATGTAGTTTTCTTTTAATTCGTTGATCACAGCTATCGGCAATGATCCTGCCAGCCGGTAAGTTATAAAAAATGTTTGTTCAGCTGGCTGCCAGTGAGGTAACTTTCTTTTATAGAAATATTTTTTATCCATACAGGAAAACGGAACTCTGTTCCGTTTGTTTTTTGGCCGGAATCGGAGTTCCGGCCTCCGGAAAATGGAACTCTGTTCCGTTTGTTTTTTGGCCGGAATCGGAGTTCCGGCTTCCGGAAAACGGAACCCGATAGCTATCGGGTCTGTTCCGTTTATTTTATAGATAGTAATACTTAATAGCTATCGGGTCCGTTCCGTTTTATTTAATGATCGGAACGGAGTTCCGATCTCCTTAATTCCTCACCGGCCTTCCACTTTTCAATACACTCTGTATCCTTTCCAATGTTTTCTTCTCCCCACAAAGCGATAAAAAAGCTTCTCGTTCGAGGTCCAGTAGATATTGTTCAGAAACTAATGTTTGCTCACTAAGATCGCCGCCGCACATTACGTAAGCTAATTTTTTAGCAACAACTGAATCATGTTCCGTTGCATAATTAGCTGTTCTCATAGCATGAATGCCGGAGTATAAAGCACCCAGTGCAGATTGGCCTAACACTTTAATATCTTTTCGTTGAACAGGAGTTGTATAGCCACTGTCGTATATTTCAATCACCGATTTTTTGGCTTCGGCAATTCTACGCCCCTGGTTCATTACTACTTCATCTAATCCTTTTCTGTAAACACCTAATGCAAATGCTTCCTGTGCTGAAGTGGCAACTTTTGCAGTAGCTATAGAAAGGAATCTATTTTTTAAAGTAATTGTCTCCGGCTCGTCTTCATGCATTTCATCCGAAGCTCTTAGTACAAACTCTTTGGTGCCACCACCACCGGGGATAAGTCCAACACCTAATTCTACAAGACCGGTATAGGTTTCTGCAGCAGGACAACATTTATCTGAATGTAAACTCAACTCGCATGCTCCGCCCAATGCAAGGCCATGTGGAGCAGTTACTACAGGAATGGAAGAATACCTGGCCCGCATCATGGTATTTTGAAACATACGGATGGCCATATCGAGTTCATCATATTCCTGATCGATGGCCAGCATAAATATCATACCAACATTAGCTCCGGCGGAGAAGTTGGCTCCTTCATTGGCAATCACTAATCCTTTATAACTTTTTTCAGCTTTATCAATGGCTGTTTGCATACCGGCTAATACATCACCGCCTATACTTCCCATTTTGGTGAACCATTGTAATCCAAGCACATCATCTCCCAATTCATACAAACGGCAACTGCCATTCTTCCAGATTTGTTTATCTGTATAATTGCTCATTACAATAAAAGCCCCTCCTCCCCCCGAAGGGGGGATCTGATAACCCGATGATGCCGGGCTATAATAAAGGCGTTTACCATTTTCAATCTTGTAAAATGATTTATTTCCGGCAGCTAGCATTTCGTCTACCCATGGTGCCACTTTATAACCAGCAGCTTTCATAGCTTCGGTAGTTTTGGCAACACCTAACACATCCCAGCTTTCAAATGCACCAATCTCCCAGCCAAAACCGGCCATCATAGCATCATCAACGCGATATAATTCATCACTTATTTCAGGAATGCGATGAGAAATATAGGAGAACAAACCATAATGAAAGAGCCGGTAAAATTCTCCGGCTTTATCTTGTCCGGCAACCAGCATTTTTAGCCGGGTATATAAATCATCAATCGGTTTGGCGGCTTCAAGTGTTGCAAACTTTGGTTTTATCCTTGCACCATATTCCATGGTATCAAGGTTCAGTGTCAATATTTCTTTTTCTCCTGCAGCGCCCTTCGTTTTTTTAAAAAAACCTTGTCCCGATTTATCACCCAGCCAGTTATTAGCTACCATTTTTTCCAACCAGGCAGGAATTTTAAAATTTTCTATCGCTTCATCATTGGGGCAGTTATCAGCTACTCCTTTTGCTACTTTTACCAATGTATCTATACCTACTACATCAGCTGTTCTGAATGTTGCTGATTTCGGACGGCCAATGATTGGTCCAGTAAGGGCATCTATTTCATCGATGCTCAGTTGTAGTTTTTCTTTTACATTCATAATGGCCATCATACCAAATACGCCAATGCGATTGGCGATAAATGCCGGGGTGTCTTTACAAAGTACAGTTGTCTTTCCTAAATATAAGTCTCCATAGTTCATCAGGAAGTCAACAATCTCCGGATCCGTGTGTGGAGTAGGAATGATTTCTAATAATCGTAAATACCTGGGAGGATTGAAAAAATGGCTGCCACAGAAATGTTTTTAAAAATCATCGCTTCTGC
>JANMLJ010000068.1:0-16044 GCA_031372465.1 Chitinophagaceae bacterium
CTCCATAAGGCACCAATAATATCTGGAGTGGTTGAAGGAGTGGATGTGAATGGATTGGTAATGGAAATAGCTCCGTTAGGCGCCCACACATTTCCAAGCCATACATTGCTGCCTGCGGGAAGGGAAGGCGTGCCTTGCAAATTGAAAGAATTTCCACTGAATGTGGAACCATCGCCATGTATCTCGGTATAAATCCGGGAAGGGAAATTTCCATTTACTGTACTTACGGAAAGCTTACCCAAGTTTACATCTTTAATGATAAAGAGATTGATGGTTCCCGTGCTGGTGTTCTTTAAATCAAATATAAATTTGTTAGAGGTTGTGCCATTATCTATTTCATAAAAAATATAGTTGCCGGGTCCATTAAAAGTGATGGTCTTGTTTCCTGTCAAAGCCAGTTTGCGGAAAATTCCGGGGGAAATGGTTTGTGTATTAGTTATATTGGTAGTACCTACCTGATTGTCGAAAGGCGTATTGTTAGGCATAGTAGGTAAAACAGGAAGGACAACAATATTTCCCACACCACCAGTAGGAACCGGGCCGGAATAATTAGTAGTTGTGGGTGCCGGCACGGATACTCTGCCTATTACCTGGCCCGAAATCAACGTTATCTTTCCATTAGCCGTAAGGTTACCTGTAATGGTGTCATTGGTGCCTCCGGAAATGGACGGACTTAAAGTAGTTCCCATCCTATTAGCGAAAATGTTTCCTGTTATTGCTGCATTATTTTTTACGAACACCCTATTACCACTATAAATGTTGCCGGTAAGAGTCAGATTGATTTCAATATCAACCAGGTGATTACTGCCGATATTTCCCTGGATATTTACATTGTTCTTGATAAACACACCTTGTGTACTAATGTAGGGACTTGGGGATGCCCCTCCGCCCCAGATGGCAAAATTCTTTAATTCAAGGGGAGGATTTTGGCCCTGGGCAATTTTTGCAACACAAATGAACAACAATAGGTAGGTACACTGTTGTAAAGTTTGAGTTAACTTTCTCATCATAAGGAGTTTAATGGTTAAATGAATTTATATTCACTGACTGCCTCATATAAATATTTTCGGATTAAATATCCGATAAGATGAAACACCCAATGAACATAAACAAAATTAAATACCCAAGCTTTTTAAGGAGTAATCAGGATTAAACGAAGACTTTGATAGGAGGGGATATGGTATTCGTATGGAGGCAATCGGCAAATAAACACCACCTCAAATGATAAACTAACTCACGCAGCCATGAAGATATGAAAATTATTTAAAGATGTTAATTAAATCGTTCAAATAAAATTTAATAATATATCAGCAATGACCGATATAAATTCTAAAGTTGAAAATATATTCTTTTGTGGAGAGTTATTCTATTGCTATTAAACAGCAAAACTTTAGAACACATTTATTGATGCTACATATTGCCAAAGCCCCGTTAGCCGATGGCTTACTTTTATACTCCGACCATGGCCGTTAGTATCCTATATCAAAATAGTCTTTCCAATATTTCCAGACCTTCTTCCCATTGCCCATATCCTGATGCAGCATTAATATGTCCTGCTTTACCGATACTAATAAGTTCGCTTCCCCAATTCTCGGCAAACAACCTTGCCCTGTCCAACGAAACCCAGGGATCATTGATACTGGCAACAACAATCGTAGGAAAATCAATTTTATCCAATGGGATCGGGTCGAAACCTTTTGCCGGGAAAGTATACTGTGGTGCATCAATATCGCTGGGAGCAACCAATAAAGCCCCTTTTACTTTTTTGTTGTACTGTTTTGCCCAATGTGTAATAGCTGCACAGCCGAGACTATGACCAATTAGTATAACAGATTCCGGATTATAGTCAGCAATGGTATTCTCAATTCTTTCAATCCAGTCTTTACAAACAGGGGCATCCCATTCTTGCTGATGGATGCGTTGAAAATTTGCTGCAGAGTTTTCAAAATATGTTTGCCAGTGGTCCGGCCCGGAATTGCCAAGGCCGGGAATAATGAAATTGTTGGTCATAAGATTTGATGAATATTATTATAGAGAACTGTGCAGGCTACTTTTTTTGTTTTGAATAAACATCTTTGATCGTTTCCGCTGCCATCAGCAATTGTATCATGATGACCGGAAACTGGGTTGACATCTTTTGACCTGCTGGTGATTTATAGAATTTTACGAGTTGCTTTAATTCTTTGAAAGTAAAATGTTGGCGGTATATCCATATTACAGCATTGTCTAACCATTTTTTCCCATTGCCTTTCGTCATGAATGCTGAAAACCTTGTTACTTCCACATCAGATAGTTCGCCTTTTTGTTTGTCTTCTTGTAATTTGTACTCAATAGCTTCAGTTATATTGAATCCGCCTTTAAGATTTCTCAATTCTATTCTTTTCCTGGTGATCTTGTCATCCGGGGCAAGTGTTGTATCTGGTTTATACTCTTTTACCTCTTTGGATATTTTGTCAAATATTGATACATTTTCTTGCGGAGTGTCAGTTTGTGAAAATGCTGATGCAGCTAATAACAAAAAGAATAATAATAGATCGGTTTTTTTCATTGTTTCAATTTTCTAAAGTGTTTATTGAAAGTTAGAAGAGGTAAGGTTTGGATATTTGCGATTATTGTTATGCTGTTCTTTTTTCATTTTTTGAACAGCCTTTTCACCTTCTTCCGTAATGCCCATTTCGCCTTCACAATCGAAACCGGCATCCCGTAAGTGTAATGTTTTCATGATTTATTAGCGGTTGGGTTTTAGACGGATATGTTGCAGGGTTATTTAATAGGTAAACATTCTATCGCTTTCAACGGATAAGCGAATCAGGACGTTTGGCAACGCAAACTCGGCGGGTTTATTCTTTATATCCGCTTCCGTTATCCCTCTTGCTTTTTTCCGCCCGGAGTCTCCTGTCAGTCGCCTATTAAATGTGCAAATCAATTAAAACGAAAATTTATTTTGAAACAGCAAGTGACTCCGGGTCTTTTTCCGCCCGGAGCCGATCCTTCGATTCCTCAGGACTATCGGCTCTCCTGTCACTCACTTATTAAATGCGCAAACTAATTAGAACGAGAATATTTTTTTGAAACAGCAAGGGACTCCGGGCGGAAAAGATTTTCGTTTTATAAAGCCCGGAGTCCGCATTAGATGTAAGAAAAAAAGTTATTACAAAAAAAGCCTGCTTCGAATCTTAATTTGGTTGCGAGACTCCGGGCGGAAAAAAACTGTCTGCCAGCACTAAACTTGATACGAAGCACAAATGTTCATTTAACCACTGAACCACCAATTTCTTAAACCCGCTGTTAGCGGTTCGTTGTTTTTGTTTTCTGTCATTACTTTGTCTGTTTAACTCCGTCTCGTATTGCTTTTTCAAGTATGTCAATATTTATGTCTTTTAGTGTTTTGAATTTAATGCAATAGCCAGTTACACTTGCCTTGCCTATTGTTTTTCCGTAGGTTTCAGGCAAATACTTTTTGTCTTCAATGCCCATAATATAAACTGAAATTCCTGTCGTGTTTGCACTGATACCAATTTGATAAAACTCTTTAGTTTTTCCGTCAGCATATTTTATTGTTTGAAGTCCATAACCTATATTAGGATTAGAAACAATTTTGCCTTTCTCGTCTTTGCCTTCTAAGAACCATAATTTACATTTTAGCAATGCTTGAAGTATGCATTGGTGCAACACTTCAATGTCAGCCCGTTTTGGTTCAGGTTGGCTGTCAATATACTTTTTGATTTGTTCTTGTATGTTCATTTATTGTCTATCCACTGTGTAATTTAGCTCCGTTACCCCGCAAGTAAATTGTCTTGTATTAGGCAAAAGGTTTAGTTTTATTTTGTCTTTGATATCTACGAACAATGGAATACCTTCTCCAAGAATAATTGGATTAACAAATAGCCAGTAGCCGTCAATTAAATTCTGTTGAATAAGTGAATGCGATGCTGAAGGGCTGCCAAAAAGCAGGATTTCATTACCTTCCAGTTGCTTTATTTCATTTATTCTGTCAGTAAGATTGTCGCTAATAATTGTTGTGTTAGTTAAATCTGTGCCTTTAATTGTTTTTGATAAAACAATTTTGTGAACATTGCTATACCATTTTGAGTGTTCTATTGCATGTTTAGTAGCGTTTGGTTGTTCTCCTGCTTTTGGCCAGTAATTTTCCATCATCTGATAAGTTATCCGACCATATAATGCAGTGTCGCCTTCGCTTATCCGCTTACCGACATAATCAAATATTTCCTGGTCAGCCTTAATCCAATCCATTTCTCCGTTCGGTCCTGCTACAAAACCATCAAGCGAAATATGCATAAATGAAATTATTTTTCTCATATGGTTCTATTTATTTTATTGTTGTCTTTAGTTTGGCACTATTTTTTTACAATGAACACGAACGGTAAATAGCTATAAGATGGTGGAATTAAAAGCAGAAATGCTTAATAAAACACCGATGACAAATATATTAACAAATGTTCATTCAGGCTCTATTGCCCTTCTAGTGCACAGTTCGTGTTAGCGGTACTTGCTATTTTTTTTTCCGCCAGGAGCCGATAGCTATCAGCCCCGGACGGAAAAGAAGTATATGCCCGGCATATGAATTGACAACATCATCTTGAAGAGCTCCCGAAAAAATAGTGACAGGCTGTATGTATCGAGAGGTTCATGTTCGGTTCTCCCAAAAAATCGGGACAAGTTGTGAGGAGCAGGGGGCGAAAATCTCCTTGCTTACCAAACTAGCGCTTCGTTCTTTTTAAACAGTCGCTTTTTCTTTTTTGTGAGTTCGCTTTTTTTTAAATCTATTTCAAACTTCCATAAATAATGTTTGTGATTTTATCTACATAATCATAATGAGAATTGGGGTTTTGCTGCGTCATAATTAAGCAAATAAGTTGTTCTTTCGGATCGGCCCAATAGGTTGTACCATAGTATCCTCCCCAGGCAAATGAACCTTCATTCAACATATTCAAATTGGCTGATCTTTTAGTTGTTAATTCAAAGCCGAGGCTAAAGTTATTATCGCCATAAAAGTTATCTGCTAACTGAGGACTTAGCATGAGTTCAACAGTACGCCTTCCTAAAATTTGTTTGCCATTGTAGCTGCCTTTATTTAAAAGCATTTGAAGAAAAATGGCATAATCAAATGCTGTGGAAGACAAGCCTGCACCACCCGAAAAATAGCTTTTGGGCATGAGCGGATACCTGGGGTCTATATTTCTAAAAGTAGGCGACCATTCAATAATTTTGTGATCTTTTTCTTCAGCATAAACGGTTGCAAGTCTGCCGGCCTTTGTTGCCGGAATATTGAAATAGGAATCCTTCATACCAAGCGGTTCAAAAATATGCTTATTGCAATATGTTTCTAAAGACGCGCCACTTATTATTTCAATAAGGCATCCCAGTATGTCAACATTTAAACCATAGGTAAACCGCTCACCCGGATTATGTAGAAGTGGCAAGGTTCCCAATGTCTTCATTTTAGCTAAAAGATTTTCATTAAAATATCCTAATCCTAACGGGATATTATTTTTTGCATAAACAGCCTGCATGGTATCAGTACCAATGGCGGAATAGTCTATACCCGATGTGTGCGTTAATAAATCCCGGATAATAATTTCACGTTTTGCTGGGGTAGTGGTATAGCTTGAATCTGAAGGATTAAAAGTTTTGATCACTTTTGAATTTTTGAATTCAGGGATAAAGTCAGAAATTTTCTGGTCAAGGCCTAACTTTCCCTGTTCAAACAACTGCATAATTCCCAAACTTGTAATTGCTTTGGTTTGGCTCGCAATTCTGAAAATAGCATCGGCCGGCATTGGTTTTTTAGCAGCAAGATTTGAATACCCATGTCCTTTGTAATACACAACCTGGTTGTCTTTCACAATAATTACAACATCGCCAACTAACCAGTTTTTATCTTCATAGTGCTTCAATAGGGTATCAATTTGCGCCAGACGTTCATAATTAACACCGCTATGCTTTACGATGGTTGGCGAAAGGGTTTGTGCAATGGCATTTTGTGAAGTAAAAACGACAAGAAAGATGTGGAGTATTTTTTTCATATTTTAGACTATTTATTATTTATTGAGTGTCGCTATAGCATCACCGCTAACGTCTGGGCTTGCTGCTGTGCTGATATTCTGTTTTCCGTCAGCTGACCAACTGAAGCCGATTGTGCAAAGCATCCTTCGGAAAAAACTGAAGTTGAAGTTAAGGAATACGGCTGAGATTTATTCGGTCAGCCGGATAAGGACTTATGGCGATACATAGAAGAGAATATAGTCGCCTGCCAGCATAGTTGAAAACCTCGTTCTTGGCTGCAGGCTGTAGTTGTACTTTATATTTATTTGCTGGTGTTGGAAAAAAATATTTTCTAATCATAAGACTTTTTGTTGAAACCTGAATTGAATACTGCAGGCCAAATCAAGTTTTGTAAATATAGCTGACTAAAAATTCATTTTTGTTTGGTTGTCGTTATGGGTGCATCCCAAATCCGATAGCTATCGGATGTCGTAGTTTTTTAGGTTTTTGATTGAGATGTAACTTTTAAATAGCACGTTATTCTCTATGTGTTAATCTATGTGAACTATGGCCTATGTGGTTAAAATTCAGAAAATTGAACCACATAGTCACATAAGCAAACAGTAGGAATCCACATAGAAAAATTTAATGTTGCTTTTTGGTACTTTATAATCAATGCGAAAAATTGGGATGCGCCCGTCGTTATCACCGTAGCTATTAATCAATCACCACCTTTACATCTTTAAACAAAAAGGTGTTGTCGCTTAGCCTCAGTTTCATTCCACTTGCCGTGGTTACATGTCGGAGTATTACTTCTTTGGTTCTTACAAAAGGAAAAGTTTCCTGGTAAGTAGCATCTTTCATTTCCGGATTGAAATTTGAAAAAATGGCGGGACCCTGATAGGGTTCCGGGTGATTGGAATCGTTGATAAGCAGGTTTTCGATTGTGATCCGCTCAGGCATAAAGCAAGTGTAGCCGAAATCATGCTGACTGGAATTAGCACCACCAATCAGGCTGGAACTAATGGGCTTGCCGCCGGCGGGCACGAAAACGCAGTTACGGATAAAAACTTCTCCCTGCCAGGTACTGCCATAATCGGAACGCAAATTAATTAGGGAGTTGCCGTTGATGGTCGAATTCTCCACAGTCAGCATACCGCTGCCAATGGCATTAATACCCATGTGCCCGAGAGTGGAGTTGCGGATGGTAGCGTTGGCAACACCCATGTGGGCATCGAAACGGGAAAAGATGCATGAATCATACAACAGATTTTTGCTGTAGTTAGACCCCATGATTCCCCAGTATGTTTTGTCGTTGATATCATTTGTCTGGCTGCAGTTCACGAACGATATATTAAGTGCACGGTTGACCAAAAGATCGTAAGAACCCATAGAGACGGGCTTTCCTGCTGCGCCAATGGTAACATATGTTTTGTGTCCGGTGAGCAGGGTGTTCTTAACCGTTACGTACGCGCAATCGCCAATATTGATGAAACCGCCATAGGGCGCTCCATGTTCTCCTTCGCCGGAGACACGATGTTCAAGCCCCTTCACCATAACATGGGAACGCCTGATGGCGATATTCCGGTTATAATAAGTGTACTTTGATTCAGCTTTATTGGCAATCGTCGTAAAACGTCCACCGGTAATGGTTAGTGTTTTTTCATCGATGGGAAGAGCGGTGATATCAGTAACCTGATCGAAGTCCCAGATAATTGGGGTGTTGATATCCAGGTTGCCGTTTTTATCAGCAACAAAAATATCTGTTTGCGAAGCTCCGCTGTTTTGATTGAGCCCAAAACGTATATAACGTTTTACAGTTGCATTAGTAACGGTGAGGAGGCAGGCCCCGGGCAGAGATTGCTCGATTTTCTGCTGGTTCCTTTTTAATGAAGAAATCGTTTCAAGTTTAATGGGTAGCAATCCGGAACTGACTATAAAAACCGATGCATTATAATTTTGCACTTCGGTATCATCGATGATGAAAGCGGCCGTCCCGAAATCGGTGTTGGTACGGATTACTGCAGTGCGTTCTTTTCCGCCAATATAATAAGTAGCGCCTTCGTCGGCTTTCACTGACAGTCCGTACTTATTGGCGACGGCATGTGCCGCTGCGATATCGTCTATATCATCGGTTTTTCCATCTCCCCTGGCGCCGAAGTCACTATAACGAACCCATCCCTTTGTTTTAAATTTATGCAAATCCTTTGGAGATACATTTACCTGTAATTCCCCCTTTTCACTGGTGGTTACGCCTGTTTTCTTATTTTCAGCGCTTATCAAAATATTTTCAACGGGGACTTTAGCCTGCCCCCATCCCAACGTCACGCAGGTTAACAATAAGAAAGACAATAGCGCATATTTCATCTGAGCATCTTTTAAATACATCCAACGGTCACGGCTTGGCGCAGCACTCGAAATAGAACTACGTCTGCCTGATGGATTAAAGTTAATGCCTAAATTTTAATTTTTACTAAAAAGAGATATAAAAGGGTGTATTTCATATTGTCAAAATCAATTTTGTATTTACCTTTTCAAAGTTCAGGGTATTACTTCCCCTCCACGGAGGGGCGAAACATATTTTGAATAATAAAATTTCAAAGGGGTGGGTCATCGTATGCGACATCCGATAGCTATCGGATTTGAAATGCACCCATATGAAACCGGTTCTTACCAACTGTAGTTGATAATAATTACAAAAGTTGAGATTAAATGCAAGAATGACAGTAAACTTCTGAGGAAAATCTGGCTAATCTCTAAGGTGGGTCAACATGAAGGAATCAATCACTACACACTAAAAATAAAAGTGAAAATTCAGGGGTGGGTCAACATGAATTGGAATCTACAGTGAACAGACGACTTGAGAAATGGCGCAAATGGAATAAGCGAATGAATTTGTATGGGACTAATGACAACAACCCTAAAGTTTTGGTTAGCTGAAAGAGTTGGAAGACTATTGAGTACAGGGGCGGGGGGGGCTTAGTTTGCTGCTGATTTATTTAAAGTCAGGTACAAATATTACCGCGTCTGCTACTACTATACCTGTTGCATTCTTATTGGAAATTTCTACATAGGGCTTATTACCTGGCGATAAGGAGTAAGCTCCCAATGGTACCCATTCCCCGGAAGTTTGGCCCTCTACCCTAATATCACTGTCTTTAATGATCAATTCCGTTTTTGTTTTTCCATCATAAATATTCACGCTTGTAGAAGAACTGCTATTTGGCAGCTTGGGAAAAAAGGCATAGACCTGATAATTACCGGCTATTAAAATCATTGGAGAAAATAGTACTGATTTTGGTGACCCTTCCATTCCATCAGCTGTCAGCATCGATGGACCGTAACTTCCCCTGGTTTCCTTTTTCCAGTTCCCTTTAATAGCTACCTGGGTTACATCCATATCATCTACCAGAATTTCAGGGGTAGAATTATCTGCGAGCGGATCGGTTGTCAAAACCTGTTGCAGTTTTTTTACATCTACCTTTTGAACGGTTGTATTATTATTCAGGGCCAAAACCGCAGCAACAGCCGCTGACTGACTTAATACCATAAATACCGGCTCCATTCGGATGGAACCGTATGCTATATGGGTAGCAGATAAACAAACAGGCACCAACAGATTTTTACATTCAGATGCCATCGGTATGATGGAACGATAAGCAATTGGATATGGGCCAAAACCTCCTACCTGCACATCGCCTTCATTTTTCACCATACCGTTTACGACTATGCGCTGGCAATTATGCGAATCCATTGTATAGGCAGCCATACCCACTTTATCAGTTACTATTTCTTTTCCTTCACAATTAGCCTGTGTCATTACATACTCCCCTTTCATTCGTCTTGCCTCCCGTACATACATTTGTGGCGACCAGTTTTCATTATCGGTATATTCATCTTTTGGATAACCCCATTTCAACATGTCTTCGCGAAGATGATCTGGCATTCGTTCATCATGACCAATGAAATAAAGAAGTCCCTTTATATACTCATTATGTGCAATTTGAATTTTTTCCCTGGTTGCATAATCCCCTTCAGGATATTCATAGTTCATACCAATCATATCTGTTGAAAAGGGGCCATTGTTATTAATATCCGTTTTATGATTGGGCATAAGGTCAAATTTTAAAAAAGCCCTGATATCCTTAGCCGGCTTTTTCTCCAGGAAACGTAGTAATAATTCGTACCTCGATGCATCATAATTATTGGGTTTTGTAATCGCAATACGGTTAGTGGGAAGATCTGTCAGGCAGATCCGGATATTATAGGTCTGTATTTTTTTATCCCCTGTACCGGGTGTGTCTGGCATCGCAGAACTGATACCCCATAACAAGCCACTCTCCGGCTTTCCCGCAATCTTGTAGGGATCGATCCCATCCGGAAACTGGTGCTTATCGCGTAACTGAACTCCATTGCAGGTTTCATGGTACAAATCATTGGATTCCCTTCCGGTAAAATACGAAACGCCGGCCTTTGCCATCAGGTCGCCTTCGTACGAACAATCAATATATACTTTTGCTTTAATCACCTTGTAAACAGTTGAACCAGGTTTACCTGAATGCTCAATGGTGATGGACTTAATAACACCATTTTCTTTTTTTACAGCAACCAACCTATGTTGGTACAATACCTGTACACCGGCCTCTTTTAAATAATATCCGAAATTTTCAGTCGCAACATGTGGTTCAAAAATCCATTGTTCCAATTTGCCATAATGCCTTCCGATCCTGCGGTAAAAATCCCTTGACAAACCAGTGATGGCAATTTTATTTCCAATATCTGTGAAGCCCAATCCACCGGTAGTTAGTCCGCCTACCTGTTTACCAGGCTCAATCAGCAATACCTGTTTACCCATTTTTTTGGCGGTATATGCCGCTATTACACCACCAGAAGTGCCACCGTAAATACATATATCCACCTCCTTTACCCGCTGGGCATTCACACTGTTTGTAATTACCAGTAATAAAATAATTGGTACAAATTTCGGCATCGCAATGATTGTATTTAAAAGTGAAAGAATACCATCCTGTAAAATTATTTTATCAGTTGATTCCATTATTTATGATAGCCTGATTTTCAAATGTAGTAATCTTTCTTCCCCCGCCGTTCTCTTTATTTTGTTTTCATTGTTGTCAGGCTAAACGTAAACAAAATGCTGAATAAAACAAAAAATCTGAATGGTTATGCTGAGTCCCCGCTCTCTTTAGTTTGTTCTCATTATTGTTTGGTTAAAGGTAAACGGAATGCTGAAAAAACAAAATTGTTGAATGGTTATGCTGAGTCCCGATAGCTATCGGGATCGTCTCAGCATCGGCTCCGTTGAGCCGGAAAAAAAACATTTTTTTTGTTGTTTTCCTGATTTGTTTAAGGATCAGTATTTTTATTTTTACTGAAATATAATACTTCAATGTTACAGGGTGGGTATAAGATTCGAAACCAGACGGCTATTCATTTTCTGACCTTTGCAGTGGTAGTCCCGATCCTTCGATGCCTCAGGACTATCGGGAGGGTTGATGTTTTTACCCGAAAAGATTACCGTGATATTGTTTTGGATAGTATCAGGTTTTGCCAGGCAGAAAAGGGTTTGTTACTACATTGCTGGTGTATCATGAGCAATCATGTACATTTAATTGTATCTGCAAAACATGGAAATCTGAGCGATGTACTGGGGGATTTCAAAAAATTTACCAGTAAAAAAATTATTGAAACTATAAAGCAGAATAAATCGGAAAGCCGGAGAGACTGGATGGTCCGAATATTCGGAGAACAGGGCGAGAATAACAGCCGGAATACCAATTATCAGTTTTGGAGGCAGGATAACCAACCAATGGAGCTCTACAATTCAGTTTTCATTGTTCAGAAAATGAATTATATTCATAATAATCCGGTGGAGGCAGGTATTGTAGAAAAGCCGGAGCATTACATATATAGTAGTGCAAAGGATTATTTTTGCACAAAGAGATGCGGGCTGTTAGAATTGGTATTTTTATGAGTCAATGTTTTTAGTCTTTAGTTGCAAACTAATGACAACAACCCTAATGTTTTAGTTTGCTGAGAGGGTTGGAAGACTACGGAGAACGGGGGGCTATAAAGTCATACCAATTCATATTAAATTACATTTTTTGAGTTAACTGTCTAAAGATTTTCGAACAAATAATTACTTATTCGTGGATTAATTTTTACAACTTCGATGTTTTCATTCCATCTATAGATAATTCATTATATACAACATAGCCCCACTCATGATTATCATGAGTCCATCTTCTATTATCGTTACGGTACTCATTGGTAAATTAAATACCGCACCTAAACAAGCACATTGAATTTTCTTTTTATTTAGAACTGATTGAAATACACCAATAATACTTATTGTCATTATTAATAATGTAGTAAGGTTTGTTATAAACGGATTGAAATTAATCAGGTAGGCAATTCCTAAACCCAATTCTACAAAAACATAAATGTAAGCCCAAGCTGGTATTCGTTTTGCTAAAACGTCATACATTTTATAACTTTCAGCAAAGCCTTTAAGGTTAAGTAATTTGAAGAATGAAAATACTAAAAAGAAACCTGCCATAAAGTGTTGCATCCATTGCATAAAATCAAAATGATAGTTTTTTATTTGTACTACTATAGTAACAAATGTAATGTAGGCAAATATCAATACTATTGGCTTGTAAGTATCAAACCAAGAGTTTGTTTGTTCTGCAATTTCATTATGCTTGATTGCTGAAATTTGATATTTACTTTCACTACCTCCAAGTATATTTTGCAGCTCTATGATATCTACCTGTTTGTCCATTTTGATAGTCCCAGAATTAGATTCCTTTGATACTTCGACAGAAGTAATAAACGGAACTGAAAGCAATTTGGTTTTTACTTTTGCTTCACAACTTGCGCAGGTCATTCCTGTTATTTGATATTTCTGTATCATATTTATTTTTTTGATGGTACAAAATTCAAACAAAAAAATGATACAGCGTTTACACAATTTTGGGTATTGTTTGCAAGATTTACAAATCTTCGATTTGTTTTCTTTTTTTGTCTTTCAATTGCTTGAAAAAACTTGGGGAAAACCCTGTTACTTTTTTAAATTGATTACTCAAATGAGCAATACTACTGTAATTGAGTTGATTGGCAATTTCGCTTAATGTCAGTTCATTGTAAATTAATAGCTCTTTTACTTTTTCAATTTTTTGATTAATAAAATACTTTTCAATTGTGGTGGTTTCTACTTCTGAAAAAAGATTGCTTAACCTGCTGTAATCTTGTTGTAAGTGTTGAGATAAATAGTCAGATAGATTTGATTTGATTTCATTGTTTTTGTACTGTACCAAATCAGTTATCAAATTTTTTATTTTTTCAATGGTTTTACTCTTTTTGTCGTCAATGAAGTCAAAACCCAATGAATGAAGTACTTTTAATAAGTTCTCTTTTGTTAATTCTATGTCGGTTTCCTTAATTTCCACTTCGCCCAAGTCCACAACTATAGGAGTTAGTCCAAGTTTTTCTAACTCAGATTTAACTACCATTTTACAACGGCTACAAACCATATTTTTTATGTAAAGTTTCATTTTCTTGGGGTATTACAGCATGACCGCTAACGAACAGGGCTTTGCGAAGGCGGAGAATTCTTAGCACATAAGCCCAAATAATTACAAAAAGCCCCATTTCTTATTCAAAAGTTCAATAAACCACTTCGCCCCCGCTTTCTCCAAGCCAATGTTGGCTGATGCATTTATTCGCCCCATTTAGCAAGTTTTTTCAGTAATCTAATGTTCAATTTTTTTAACGGATAACTATAAATATTATCAATTCGTTTCCCATTCACAACTTCAGTTCTTGAAAAAATAAATAGTTTCTTTTTTAAATCAATGCTTGGACAAAACTCACCAATTTTACTATTGATTTCGTTGCCTAAGTTAATAGGGACACTCCATTTATTTTTTTTTTAAAACTTATGTATAAATCAGTTTCTCCAAATCCGTTTTTATAGTCAGCAAAAAATATAATGAAACCTTCTTTTTTTGAGATATACGGATTAGACTCATTTCCTTCTGTATTTATGGATTTGTCAAGTAACACAGCTTTTTGATATTTATTATCAACGAAATAACTCACATATATATCATTGCTTGTTGTACGTCTTGTAAAATAGATATGTTTTTCTTTCGTGATTGTTGCATAGAAATCACTTGAAGTGGTATTTATAGAATCTGAAAGTCTTTCAGGCGTAGTCCAACCTGTTGATGTTCTATTTGTAACATAAATATCAAAACTATTTTCAATTGATGTTAAAGAATTAAACAAAATCGTATTTCCATCAGGCGAAAATGCGGGGTCAATTTGTTTATATTTTGTGTCTGCAAAAAATGCAAGTACTGGCTTTTGCCATTGACTGTTTACTTTCTTTGAGTAAAAAATTTGTAAAGTATCCCTCCCTCCAAATGATTTTACAAAAAGTAATTCTTTGCCATTAGGCGAAACAGTTAATCCAAAAGACTGATTTTCAGGAATTAGTAGAGGCTCAAATAATTTGACTTGCCCAAAAGCAATATTTGAAGTTACAATAAATATGAATATACAGAAGTGTCTTGTCATTTTATGTCTGTTTTTTTTAAGGTATCAGCCAACGGTTGTATTGTCGAATATACGAACCTTTTACCCTTCAATTAATCCAAAATTGTTGTTTTGATTTTAAGTTTGTTAGACTGGTTTCATGCAAGAATTTAATCTCCTATCTTGGTTTTGCCAATACAGCCAAAGTATGTCCGTATTGTTTTAAAAAACATAATTAACTTTTAGACGATGCAGAATAATTAGCGGCTTTTATTGCAGAAATGATAAAGAAGTGCTGCTTTAAATCATTACGATCAGTTAACTTTTGTATCATCATAACAAATGCCTCTAAATCGCCTTCCTGATTTTTACCAACTGTTCCAGCAAACCCTCCAGTAAATCCAATTTCAACATATTGGCTCCATCACTTTTTGCAACAGAAGGGTTGGGGTGAGTTTCGATAAATAATCCATCGGCTCCTGCGGCAATGGCAGCTTTGGCAATGGTGCTGATAAGTTGTGGGTTTCCACCCGTGATTCCGGAGCTTTGATTGGGTTGTTGCAGGGAATGTGTAACATCCATCACTACCGGCACTCCATGAGCCTGCATGGCTGGTATATTTCTGTAATCAACTACCAGGTCCTGGTAACCGAAAGTGGTACCTCTTTCTGTCAGCATTATTTTATCATTGCCGGCATTTCGTATTTTATCTACCGCAAATTTCATGGCTTCACCACTGGCAAACTGTCCCTTTTTTACATTTACAATCTTACCTGTTTCTGCAGCAGCAATTAATAAATCCGTTTGCCGGCAAAGAAATGCGGGGATTTGTAATATATCTACATAATTAGCAGCAATGGCTGCTTCTTCTGCCGTATGAATATCTGTAACCACCGGTAGTGCATATTTCTTTCCAACATTCTGCAACATCTTCATCGCAATATCATCACCCAAACCACTAAAAGAGGTTCCGCTACTGCGGTTGGCTTTACGATAGGATGATTTAAAAACATAGGGAATGCCCAGGTTTTTACAAATGGCAGCAACTTTTTCGGCAACTTCTGAAACGATCTCTTCACTTTCTACCACACAAGGCCCTGCCAGTAGGAAGAAGTTGTTTTCATCGTAAGATTGACCGGCAAACAGATCTTTCAGAAATTTTTCCATGGGACAAAGATACTGAATAGAAGATACTGGATGCTGGATACTGGATGCTGGATACTGGATGCTGGATACTGGATACTGGATACTGGATGCTGGATACTGGATGCTGGATACTGGATACTGGATGCTGGATACTGGATACTGGATACTGGATACTGGATGCTGGAAGCAGCCTGAGTTATCAAAAGTCTTCAGCAATTGAACTGGAGCTGGAATCTGGAATCTGGAATCTGCTATCTAGCATCCAGTACCAGGTTCTTCGTCCCCCGCTCAAATAAAATAATAAATAGAATAGCAGCATTTATTAAATTTGCT
>JANMLJ010000161.1:0-1596 GCA_031372465.1 Chitinophagaceae bacterium
GCGAAGAAAAGTCACTTTCTATAAAAACAGAAATGGCTTTCCGGGAAACAATCATGCAATTGCAGGTGACCAAATTGAAGTTAGATGGAACCCAATGGGATGTAAAGGATAGCAGCAGTGGTAAATCGAAAATTATTATGCATAGTGAGAACGGGGAACAGGTAAGTATCCGCATCAAACCAAAGCAGGAAATTATTTCTACTATTAATGTGATCAGAGGCAAACTGCAGGATTCATTGAAAAAAATACCCGGAGGAAAACCCGGAATGATCACTATCTCCATGAATGAAACTTCTGCAGTGTCGGGCAACGACTCCCTGCAACTTAAGCGGCATATACAAGGCACTCATGGAAATGGAAATCGTATATTCAGCTTATTGTATGGTGTTGATTCTTTACAGGATTCACTGCGGCTTACCGAAATAGATTCGGCGTATACAGCAGCTTTAAAAGAAGAAAAAATAAATATCCCTTTTACAATAATAAAAGCTGACAGTGCCAATGTCTCGGATGAATTTGCTTTTAATGAAGTAACGGTAGGTCTTGCAAATCCGGTTACGTATAAATTGAAAACGGGTAATATTTTTCCATACCTGCTGAAACAAATAATTCAGCCTATTTTATTTTCTTTCCTTTTGCTGGGTATTACCATTCTTTCCTTTGTGTTGCTTTACCGGAACCTGTTGAAACAACAACGGCTGGCCGCATCTAAGAATGAATTCATCAGTAATATTACGCATGAACTTAAAACGCCGATTGCCACAGTAGGAGTGGCTATAGAAGCATTGAAAAACTTTAATGCGATTGATAATCCGCAGCGGACAAAAGAATACCTCGATATTTCTTCCAATGAACTGCAAAGGTTGGGCCTGCTGGTTGACAAAGTGCTGAAGCTATCTATGTTTGAAAAGAAAGAAGTAGAATTAAGTTATGAAACAATAAACCTGAAGGAAGTAGTGGATGAAGTGGTATCTTCTTTAAAATTGCAATTGGAAAAGAACCGGGCCAGCGTAGCCGTTACCAGTCAGGGTGATGTAAATATACAGGGAGACCGGTTGCATATGCAGAGTGTTGTTTTTAACCTTTTGGATAATTCAATTAAATACAGCAACAAAGAACCATCTATTCAAATTGATCTGAAAGAAAAGGGGAATGATGTTGTTGTAAACATTTCAGATAATGGTATAGGTATGGATCCAACGTTTAAGGATAAGGTGTTTGATAAATTTTTTCGTATACCGCATGGCGATACGCATAATGCCAAGGGTTATGGGTTGGGCTTAAGCTATACTGCACAGGTAATACAAAAACATCAGGGAACAATTGCTGTTGAAAGCAAGCCGGGAATAGGAACGACATTCACTATCATATTACCCAAGACCCAAAACTCCTGAAGAGAATAAATGATATGATATGAGTAAAACAAAAGTTTTATATGTAGAAGATGAATTATTCCTCGGCAAAATTGTAAAGGAAAGCCTGGAGAGCCGCGGCTACGAAGTATTCATGGAAAGCGATGGTGCAAAAGCAACAGCAGCATTCAAAAAATCGACTCCTGATATTTGTGTGCTGGATGTGATGCTGCCCAATAAAGAC
>JANMLJ010000274.1:0-19769 GCA_031372465.1 Chitinophagaceae bacterium
CGGAAAGTCCGAAAGACGGAAAGACGGAAAGACGGAAAGACGGAAAGACGGAAAGACGGAAAGACGGAAAGACGGAAAGACGGAAAGACGGAAAGTCCGAAAGACGGAAAGACGGAAAGACGGAAAGACCGAAAGACGGAAAGTCCGAAAGACGGAAAGTCCGAAAGTCCGAAAGACCGAAAGACGGAAAGTACGTAAGACCGAAAGACAGTAAGACTGAAAGACAGTATGACTAATCGATGATAAAGAAATATTCTTTCCGACTTTCGGTCACCCGACTTTCGGACTGATAACAATATATTTGCGAAAATTTAAAATTCCTCTTTAGGGGATCAGGGCATGTTAACACAAAGAGCAAAACAGGTAGATCGTAAACCAATGACTTTCCTGGAGAGTATTTATCTCTGGAATATTGTCAAAGGAATGGGTATTACCATCAGTCACCTGTTTAAAAAGAAAGCGACAATACAATACCCTGAAGAGACAAGAACTTTCTCCAAAGTATTCAGGGGTTTGCATGTGCTGAACCGGGATGCTGAGGGCAGAGAGAATTGTACAGCCTGTGGATTATGTGCAGTTGCCTGCCCTGCAGAAGCGATATCCATGGAAGCGGCAGAGCGTTTACCTGGTGAGGAACATTTGTACAGAGAAGAGAAATATGCTGCGAAGTATGAAATAAACATGCTGCGTTGTATTTTCTGTGGATTGTGTGAGGAAGCTTGTCCGAAAGATGCGATTTATTTGTCGCAAACCTTTGCACCTGCTAATTATGGTAGAAAAGGATTCATTTATAAAAAAGAAGATTTATTAATTCCGGATCCGGTTACTGATAAAGAGGCTTATGAAAAAGCCTTAGGTGATAAAATTATTAATTAATAGCAGTTAACTGATTAATTGCTGAAAGGAAATAAACTGTTTTGAGAGAATGTTAATTGCACAAATACTATTCTGGTTGCTTTCTGTAGTGGCCATATTCAGTGCCTTGATGGTGATAACCAGCAAGAACCCTGTGTATAGTGTGTTATGGTTAATTGTTACCTTCTTCGCTATTTCAGGGCATTATATTTTATTAAATGCGCAGTTTCTCGCGATTGTAAATATTATTGTCTATGCCGGAGCCATCATGGTATTATTCCTGTTTGTAATAATGCTGATGAACCTCAACAAAGAAACAGAACCGCAAAAAAACAGGTGGTTGAAAATGGCCGGTGCAGTGGCAGGTGGTTGTTTATTACTGGTAATGGTGGCGGCTTTAAAAGACACGGGTATTAAGCAGCAGGAAGCATGGGTAAATGAAGGAAGTATTGGGTTGATAAAAAACCTGGGAAAGGAATTGTTTACCACCTATGTAGTGCCTTTTGAAATAAGCAGTGTATTGTTTTTAAGTGCGATGGTTGGTGCGGTGGTAATTGGAAAGAAAGAATAACCCCCTGTCCCCCTAAAGGGGAGACTTAGGTCGGTTAGTCACTATAATATGCTAAGTTCTTTATGAAGAATATTTTTTATTTAACCAACCTTAATGTTTTTTTGAACAGTAGGGTTTAAAATTCCCCTTTAGGGGATAGGGGCATGCCGATTAATTATTACATATTTCTGTCTTTTGCCTTGTTCTCCATTGGCATTGTGGGTGTATTAACACGCCGTAATGCTATTGTTATTTTTATGTGCATCGAGTTAATGCTGAATGCTGTGAATTTATTGCAGGTGGCATTTTCCAAAATGCATCATATGAAAAGCTTAGCTATCAATGCAAATGCCGGAGCAGATGGGCAAATATTTGTATTCTTTATTATGGTAGTGGCCGCAGCAGAGGTTAGTGTGGGATTGGCCATTATTGTAATGATGTACCGGAATATCCATTCGGTGGATGTAAATTTTTTAAACAGGTTAAAACATTAGAAGGCCCCCTCAATCCCCCAAGGGGGGCTTTTGGAGCTTCAAAGTATTGATGGTTATTATTATTTTGAAATATTAAACTGAAAGATTCTTAAACTCCTTCTTAGTGGGGTTTTTGGAGGCTGATTTTTATGCAGAACGATTTACAAATAGTGTACTTAATTCCTCTTCTTCCATTAATCGGGTTTTTAATTAATGGATTAGGTAGAAATCATTTATCCAAATCAATGGTAAGTGTGATCGGTTGCGGAACCGTCCTTGCTTCTTTTGTGCTCAGTAGCTGGGTATTTATGGAAGTTAAAGGAGGCAATACGCATATAGCTCAATATTTTGATTTTATTTCTGTGGGCTCGTTAAAAATTCCTTTTGCTTTTCAAATTGATCAGCTTTCTTCTTTATTTCTATTGATAATTACCGGTGTTGGTTTTCTTATTCATGTGTATTCCACCTCGTATATGAAAGAAGAAAAGACAGAACATTTTGGTAGATATTTTTCTTACCTTAATCTTTTCATTTTTTCCATGCTGTTACTGGTAATGGGCGCCAATTTCGTAATTATGTTCATTGGCTGGGAAGGCGTTGGACTATGCTCTTATTTACTGATTGGTTATTGGTTCAAAAAACAGGAATATAATAAAGCAGCCAACAAAGCCTTTATTATGAACCGGATCGGTGATCTGGCATTCTTAATAGCAATTTTCTGGCTGATAAATAAATTAGGTACGGTCTCCTATGCTGAAGTGTTTACTACTGCTAATCTTGCCAAACTGAAAGCAACAGATATTACAATTATTACCCTATTATTATTTGTTGGTGCTACCGGTAAAAGTGCACAGATACCATTATATACCTGGCTACCCGATGCGATGGCAGGTCCTACACCGGTATCTGCATTAATACATGCCGCTACCATGGTTACGGCAGGTATTTATATGATCGCCCGTAGTAATTTATTATACTCATTGTCACCTTTTACTATGGATATAGTGACGTATGTGGGTTTGGCAACAGCTTTATTGGCCGCCACTATTGCACTTAAACAAAACGATATTAAAAAAGTGCTGGCTTATTCCACCGTAAGTCAGCTAGGATTTATGTTCCTGGCTCTGGGCACCGGCGCTTATACAGCAGCTGTATTTCATGTAATGACACATGCTTTTTTTAAGGCATTATTATTCCTTTGCAGTGGAAGTGTAATTCATGCGATGGGTGGTGAGCAGGATATCCGGTATATGGGGGGACTTAGTAAAAAATTAACAATCACTTTTATCACTTTTCTAATCGGCTGTATTGCTATCGCAGGCATTCCTCCCTTTAGTGGTTTCTTTTCTAAAGACGCTATTTTGCTTAGCGCATTTGCAAAAAATCCGGTATTGTATGGTATAGCATTGTTTACGGCGTTACTAACGGCTTTTTATATGTTCCGGCTATTGTTCATTACATTCTCCGGAAAATTCAGGGGTACACCCGAACAGGAGCATCATGTACATGAAAGCCCTTTTGCCATGACTATTCCACTTATTATTCTTGCTGTTCTTTCTATTATTGGTGGATTTGTGGGAATACCAGAAGTATTTGTTCATGGCGGTGATAAATTGGGTGAATTTTTATCACCGGTAATCGCCGTACATAGCGAACATGCTGTCTCCATTTCTACAGAATATCTCCTGATGGGTCTTTCAACCGGGTTAGTAGTTGTAATGATAATTTTTGCCTGGTTTAAATTCAAAAATTATCAGCATAGTGAAGCCACCGGTTTAGGTAAAGTATTGGAGAATAAATGGTATGTTGATGAATTATATGATAAAATAATCGTTCATCCGTTGCACCAATTAGGTGGATTCTTAAAAAATATTATTGATAATAAGGTGGTGGATGGTATAGTAAACGGGGTTGGCAAACTGATTAATTATAGTAGCCGGCAGATGCGTTTGCTCCAAAGCGGACAGGTGGGAAATTATGTATTACTGATGGTAGTAAGTATGGTATTGATTTTTGTTGTACAATTCTTTTTGAGAAAGTAAACCCCCAACCCTGCCTACCCCGATTTTCATCGGGGCTAAAAGGGGGCTTGCCAATACGCAAGCCACATGTTGGAGGATATTTTAAAATTTGAAAAATTAAAAGTCCCTTTAGGGATTTAGGGTTCTATGATTCCAGTTTTACTGATATTAATCCCTTTGCTGACCGGATTGGCTGCTTTCTTTTTTAAGCAGGATAGAACTATACGTATATGGAGCCTTGGCGTTTCATTACTCACATTGGTTGTTTCAATAGCGGGTTTATCCTTGAAAGAGGGCTCGATGGAGCTTGCTTTTTCGGGAGAATGGATGCAAACAATCGGCAGTAGTTTTTCGGTGAAGCTGGATGGAATGGGAAAACTGCTCTGCTTATTAAATGCAATAGCTTATCCCTTAGTTATACTGGCTACCTGGAACAGCTCGTATAAAAAAGCAAATAACTTTTTTGCACTCATGCTTCTTGCACAGGCAGGTATGATGGGTGTCTTTCTTGCCACCGATGCATTGCTTTTTTACTTCTTCTGGGAGCTGGCACTTATACCGATGTATTTCCTTTGCTCACAATGGGGTGGTGAAAAAAGAATACCTGTTACATTTAAATTTTTTATTTACACATTTATCGGTTCGCTGTTAATGCTGGTAGGAATCCTTTTTGTTTATGGAAAAACCCAGGACCATTCCTTTTCCATGGATGCATTTTATTCGGTAGTCTTATCCAGGAATGAGCAAACAATTGTATTCTGGTTGATGTTCGTTGCTTTTGCTATCAAGATGCCCATCTTTCCGTTGCATACCTGGCAGCCGGATACCTACGAACAGGCACCTACGGCTACTACTATGATATTAAGCGGTGTGATGGTAAAAATGGGTGTATTTGGGTTGCTTCGCTGGCTTTTCCCTGTTGTAACATTTGCTTCTTTTCAATGGGCTGATTTTATTACCATTCTGGCATTGATTGGTGTTATCTATTCTTCGCTTATTGCTATACGTCAGGATGATTTAAAAAGATTAATTGCGTATTCCTCCATTGCGCATATCGGATTGATGTGTGCCGCAGCTTTTGCGCAAAATCTCAGCAGCCTCCAGGGATTGATGATACAAATGTTTAATCATGGTATCAATATTATTGGTTTGTGGATAGTAGTGGAGCTGATAGAAAGGCAATTTGGCACAAGAAAGATTTCTGAACTGGGCGGATTGGCACAGAAAGCTCCGGCATTAGCTATTTTACTGGTAATAGTTTCGTTGGCAAATATTGCGTTGCCACTTACCAATTCATTTCCGGGAGAATTTCTCATTTTTAACGGTATATTCAGTTCACAGACAAAATATAATGTTTGGTTTATTGTGTTGGCGGGGATGGGTATAATATTAGGAGCCGTCTATACCCTGAATATGATCCGGAAAGTTTTTTATGGTCATACCAATGAACTGACAGCCTCTACAAAGGATATTACCTGGATTGAAAAAATGGCCCTGGGTATAATTGTATTGATCATTTTTGTGCTTGGTGTTTATCCGCAATTGTTGCTGAATGAAACAAGCGCCATGTCTGAAACAATCATTAAAAAATTCGAACTGGTTCTGCGCTCATTGCAGAAACAATAAGAAAGTATTAATATGAACGCATTATTATTATCGGCAATTTTTGGTGTTATCATGATGTTCAGCGGATTATGGCTGAAACCAAATGCTTTGGGGTCAAAGGCTGCTGTACGAAACCTGGCTATAGCGGGGTTGGTGTTGTTATTGCTGATTAACATACTGGAAATGTCAGGTACAGTTCTTATCAATATTGATACAAAAGGAATGATTGTTTTTGACAATTTTTCTTTGCTGTTTAATTCTATCGCATTTTTTGCAACAGTAGTTTACTTGTTATTGTCTGCACGGGATATAGAGAAAGTGGGTATCAATTATGCCGAGTATTTTGCGCTTATCTTTTTTATTCTTTGCGGCATCACGCTTACTTCCTCTTTCAAATCTCTATTAATTCTTTTCCTCGGTATAGAAATTATTTCCATTCCCCTTTATATTTTGACGGGTAGCGATAAAAGGAATTTAAAAAGCAACGAAGCATCGCTGAAATATTTTTTAATGGGTGCTTTTTCTACCGGTTTATTATTAATGGGTATCGCCCTGATATATGGCGATCTGGGAACTTTTAATACAGTTACTATTGGTGCTTTCACAGAAACAAAGCCTTCCGCTTTGCTGATAACAGGTATGTTGTTGCTGCTTTTCGCTATGGCGTTTAAAGCATCGGTAGCCCCTTTTCATTTCTGGACACCGGATGTATATGATGGCGCACCCACTGTTTTTACTTCATTTATGGCAACCATTGTAAAAGCAGCTGTATTTATAGCCTTCATTCGTTTATTTGATGACGCTTTTGGATTTCAGCAAAAACAATGGCAGTTATTTATCGGAATTCTGACCGTAGCAACCCTTTTTATCGGGAATATCACCGCTGTTTTTCAGCAAAGTGTAAAAAGGATGCTTGCATATTCCAGCATTGCACAGGCAGGTTTTATGATGCTGTCGTTATTTGCAATGAACACAGATGCAAAGGAAGGCTTGCTATTATATACGGCCGCATATAGTTTAGCTACGCTTGGCATTTTTGCGGTATTGATAAAAATGAAAGATTATACATTTGATGGTTTCAACGGATTTGCAAAGCACCATCCTTTACTTGCAGCTACCACCACTGTCTTTCTTTTATCATTGGCAGGAATACCGCTAACGGCAGGATTTATGTCAAAATTTTACATGCTTAAAGCGGTGATGAATAATGGAAAAAATCTTTGGCTGGTCATCTTTGCCGTGCTGATGGCAGCAGTAAGTGTCTATTATTATTTTCGGGTTATCCAGGCTATGTATTTTAAGGAAGGCCCGGATCAACCAATAAATGTTAGTCCTGTTTTTAAATGGACGTTGATACTGTTAGCTGTTTTGGTGATTAGTCTTGGTATTTTCCCCAATTTGTTGCTCAACTGGTTTTACTTCTGATAAGTACAATCTGATTTTATTTACATTTTGCATCAGCCTCTTTGCTTAATTTCGGGGTATAGCTATGAATTTTCGTGACGTTTTTTCGCTGGCTTTTCGTACAGTTCGCAGTAATAAACTACGCACTGGTCTTACTGTTTCCATCATTGCATTTGGTATCATGGCATTGATCGGTATTATAACCGCTATTAAAGCCATGAATCAGAAATTCTCTGAGAGTTTTTCAACCATGGGTGCCAATTCATTTACCCTACGTTTTAAAGAAAGAAATATTCAGTTTGGCGGCGGTAACAGGCGGGATATAAAAATTTCAAAAAAGGGGAAAAAAGAAAAAAAATCAAGCCAGGGTAGAGTGATCTCTAAGGACGAAGCCGAATTTTTTGTAAACCGGTTTTCATTTCCTGCACTAAAAAGTGTTTCCATTTTTGGTGGTAGAACTAATATTGCTTCTTATAATAGCCGGAAAACAAGCCCTAATATTATGTTATTTGGCGGAGATGAAAATTATTTACTATTAAATGGCTTTAGCATCCAATATGGTCATGATATCAGCCGGGCAGATGTTCAGTCCGGAAGTAACATTTGTATTTTAGGGTATGATGTAGCCACTAAATTATTTAAGGAGGGTGTTGAAAGGGCAGTAAATGCTGTAATTAGTATTAATAATATTTCTTATCGGGTACTGGCAGTCATGAAAAGCCGGGGTTCCAGTTTTGGATTCAGCCGGGACAATGTTATCATTACCACCTATTCAAATGTTGCCAGGAATTTTCCTTCAGGATTCTCTTATGTAATAGCCGTAATGACGCCTGATTTACAACAGGTACAGGCAGCAATGGGAGAGGCAGAAGGTGTTTTCAGGGGTATCCGTAAGTTAAATACAACCGAGGAAAACAATTTTGTACTGGACCGAAGTGATAGTATTGCTGAAAAAGCGATGAATAGTTTACGATTTCTAACAGTTTCTGCTACCGTTATCGGGTTAATTACTTTAATTGGAGCTGCCATCGGTTTGATGAATATTATGCTGGTATCAGTTTCTGAACGAACCCGGGAAGTGGGCCTTGTAAAAGCTATTGGTGGAAAAAGCAAGATGGTAAGCCGCCAGTTTTTACTGGAAGCCATAATCATAAGTGTCCTGGGGGCTTTATTCGGCATAGTATTAGGAATTATGGTTGGTAATTTATTTTCCATTGTACTGAATACAGGGTTTGTGATACCCTGGAACTGGGTTATCTATGGAATTGTTATCTGTACTATTGTCGGATTACTGGCTGGATTATACCCGGCGCTAAAAGCTGGAAAACTCAATCCCATCGAGGCATTAAGGTACGAATAACCTATTATTACAATAGATTGCAAACGTTTGTTATTGACCTCCATTAATTTCTTATCAAATAATTCGTTGGATACTTGTTCCATATTAAAAAATCCTTAACTTGAAGGCCCTATCTTAAAAAAAGAGGGGGTTTGCATTTTGTATAATTTTTTTTCTTAGCATTGTAACTCAGAAAAAAAGTATTGGAATTAAACATTTTAAAAACTAAAAAAAACTAAGATCATGGCGGAGATTAAACCAACTGCATCTGTTAAGGCCACTTCGGTTCAACCCAAAAAGAGCAGCAATGCCATTTCATGGATTGCACCGGTAGTTTGTATTATTGGAGGTTATTTTATCTGGCGTTTCATTACGGGTGCCGCCGATGGATTTGAGAATCCTGATAAAAGCGGTGGATTTTGGCCTCATCACAAAGATCCAAAAGATGCCCTTCATAGAATTTACGAAGGAGGTATCATCATTCCTATCCTGATTGCCATGTTATTAATGGTAATTGTTTTCTCTATTGAAAGATATCTTACCATTCGTAAAGCACTTGGTAATGGTTCTATTAATGATTTTGTCCGCAAAGTTCAGTATCATCTTGCTAATCGTAATGTTGATGCTGCTTTGTCTGAGTGTGATAAACAAAAAGGTTCCGTTGGTAATGTGATGAAAGCCGGTCTTCGCCGTTACAAAGAAATGATTAACGAAGGCGGTATGGCAACTGAACAAAAGGTAATATCTATTCAAAAAGAAGTAGAAGAAGCAACGGCTCTTGAATTGCCAATGTTGCAGAAAAACCTGGTGTTCTTGTCTACCATTACTTCAGTAGGTACATTGGTTGCCCTGTTAGGTACGGTAATTGGTATGATCAAATCATTCTCGGCTTTAGGTAAAGAAGGTGGTGCAGGTGCCGCAGCTGAACTGGCTGTTGGTATCTCTGAAGCATTGTATAATACTGCCTTAGGTATTGGTACATCTGCTTTGGCCCTGATCATGTATAACGTATTCACTACCAAGATTGATTCAATAACTTATGGCATTGATGAATCAGGTTTTACCCTGACTCAGAGTTTTGCTTCTCTTTACAAATAATCCAGCTTAAAACTGGATTGTTTTTATGGAAATTGAAAGCTTATTCATCTCAATTTTAAATTATTGTAATCATGCCAAGTGTTAAGTTACCCAGAAAGAGTACAGATACCGACATGACCCCCTTCGTGGATGTCGCCTTTCTGATTCTTTCCTTTTTTATGCTGGCGACCAAATTCAAACCACCGGAACCAGTTGAAATTACCACACCGGGGTCTGTAAATTCTCAGAAGTTGCCAGAGAATAATGCAGTAATGATAATTGTTGATTCTACCAATCGTGTCTATTTTTCTGTTTTATCCGAAAAGGATAAGGGAAAATATGATGCCATTATACAGGATATAAACACTAAAAGAACGTTGGGTTTATCACCTGCGGAGATGGCCAATTACCGGCAAACATTTGCAGTCGGGTGTTCTTTTGGTAATTTAAAGCAATTATTATCGCTTGATCCGAAAGAACAAAACAAACTTCAGCAACCCGGTATTCCTGTTTTGGATTCTGCCAATAACGAATTGGTTTGGTGGATTGCTGCCTCTAAGGCAGCCTTTGCAGGAGAACCACTGAATTATCTTATTAAAGGAGACGGAAAATCGAAATATCCAACTTTTGAAGCTGTAATCAGTGCTTTAAAACGTAATGATGAGTTTAAATATAATCTCGTTACTGCACTCGATGATATACCAAGTAATTCTGAACTGGATAAATTCTATAAGAACGCGAAAAAATAATTTTTAACATCAAACCTGTCTAATATGTCTAGTGTAGATACCAGTAGCGAAAGCAGTCACAAAAAAGGACCAGGGGTCAAAAAAGCCAAAAAACTTTCTACGAGGGTTGATATGACACCGATGGTGGACCTTGGTTTCCTGTTGATTACCTTTTTCATTTTTACAACTACCATGACAACGCCAACAACGCTTGATCTCAATATGCCTAAAGATATAAAGGATGAGAAGGACCAGACGGAAGCTAAAGAATCAAGTGTACTCACCATTATGCTAGGAAAAGGGGATCAGGTGTATTATTATGAAGGGAAATTGGTAGTGGATGAGACGGGTAATAATTTTAAATCAACCACATTTAAAGGTATCCGGGATATAATTCTTAATAAAAAGAAAGAAGTTATGTCCAGATATGTTACGGATCCTGAATGTGAAGCTAAAGCAAGAGCAGCTGGTAAACCGGAAGGATCTTGCCGCGATAAGGACTTTATAGTCATTCTAAAACCTGATCAGGATGCGAGCTACAGAAATACAGTAGACATCCTGGATGAAATGACCATCAATCAGGTAAAAACATATGCCATGGTCAAAATTTTAGATCAGGAATATGAGTTGATCAAAAAAACAGAAGAAACAAGTGGTATTAAATAATCCGCTTGTTTTTATGGAACAATTAGTACAAAGCATCTCATTAAAAAACGCCTAAGTTATGGAAGCTAACAAAATATTATCAGCCGACATTCTGGACCTGCTCTTTGAAGACAGGAATAAAGAATATGGGGCTTATAATCTGAGAAAAACATATAATCGCCGCATTACCCGTGCACTTATCATTACTGCCTCTGTTGCCGCTCTGGCAATAGGAGGTTCTTTATTGGCAAGCAACTTGAAGAGCAATAAGGATAGTAAGATAAAACTTCAGGAAATGACACTGACAGAAGTAAAGCAGGAAGAAGAAAAGAAAATAATTCCACCACCACCTCCTCCACCAAAAGTGGAACCCCCTAAAGTGGAGATGAAGCAGTTTACCCCTCCTGTGATTAAAAAAGATGAGGAAGTGGAAAAACCACCACCACCACAAGAGGAATTGAAAGATGCTAAAATTGATGTGGTAAATCAGGAAGGTATTAAGGATGATAATATCGCCACTCCGGTTGTAATAGATGAAGGAAAACAGATTGTGGAAGAAAAGAAACCAGATGATGAAAATAAGATATTTGACAAAGTGGAAATAGAAGCCAAATTTCCAGGTGGCGATGGTAAATGGCGCCAGTATCTGGAAAGAAATTGTAACGCCCAGGTTGCAACTGATGCAGGTGCTCCCGAAGGAACTTACACTACTGTTGTTCAGTTTGTGGTTGACAAAGAAGGCAACATCAGTGATGTAAAAGCAATGACCAACCATGGTTATGGAATGGAAGAAGAAGCTGTACGGGTAATTAAGAAAGGCCCCAACTGGACTCCGGCTGTACAAAACGGACGCCAGGTAAAAGCTTATCGTAAACAACCCATTACATTCCAGGTAACAGCTGAATAAAATATTAACGATTAACAATCAAATCCTCTTCCAAACGGTAGAGGATTTTTTTTAGGCCTCACCACCTCACCACATCAAGATCCAATTCGCCGGAAACTGTAGGTTTGGACGCTGTCCCAAAAGTCAATTCAAGAAGAAATGCCGGTAAGGCGATAAGACGGTAAGTATTGAAATTCAACTATTTTCTTCCCGACTTTCCTTCTTCCCGGCAATATGTAGCTTTTTTAGACAGCCTCAGAATTATTAGATCATTTGCACGATGAGATGTTTTGGGTGGGATATTATTTACGGCCAGGGTTTTCATCCTATGTTCCTTCACATCTTACTTTTAGATTATTTTTGACCCAATGATGAACAAACTAACAGGTTGGGATGATACGATTGTAGCATTAGCAACTCCACCAGGAGTAGGGGCTATTGGTGTTATCCGGCTGAGTGGCAGCAAAGCAATTACTATTGCCAATGAATTATTTGCTGCTAAGGATCTTACCCTTCAACTTTCTCACACATTACATGTTGGAATTTTAAAAGATGATGAACAAGTACTTGATGAAGCTGTCATCTCACTTTTTAAAGGTCCTAAATCATATACCGGAGAAGATGTGGTGGAATTAAGTTGCCATGGTTCTCCCTATGTTCAACAACAGGTGATGAGCGCTTGTATAAAAAGAGGTGCAAGGCTTGCCAAGCCGGGAGAGTTTACTCAACGGGCATTTCTGCATGGCAAATTAGATCTTACACAAGCGGAAGCAGTAGCTGATCTTATTGCTTCCAATACAGCCGCATCTCAAAAAGCAGCCTTACATTCAATCAAAGGAGGGTTTTCCCAAAATTTAAAAGAATTAAGAGAAAGATTGATCATGTTTTCTGCATTAATTGAACTCGAACTGGATTTTTCGCAGGAAGATGTAGAGTTTGCAGACCGAAAAAAATTTGAGGAACTGATCAGTGAGCTTACACAATCAACCACTCAATTAGTCAATTCATTTTCTCTCGGTAATGTAATCAGGAATGGAGTAATTGTAGCTATTATCGGTAAACCCAATGCGGGTAAATCTACATTACTGAACAGCCTCTTGAATGAGAACAGGGCTATAGTCAGCGATATTCCCGGTACCACCAGGGATACGATTGAAGAACTGATAAATATTGATGGAATTATTTTCCGGTTGATTGATACGGCCGGTATACGATTACACTCAACAGATCTAATTGAAATGGCTGGCATGGAACGCAGTGTTGAAAAAATGAAACAAGCCGACCTGGTATTGTATTTAGCCCCCCCACCCCCCGAAGGGGGGATTCCAGGAATTAATGAGATAGCAGATTTTAATTTTCTGGAAAAATGCATTTCGGTGATCACAAAAATTGATCTGTTGACAAAGGAAGAAAATGAAAAAATAAAAAAGGACAGACCTGATTTAATATTGATATCATCAAAACAGAACATAGGCATTGATATGCTGAAAGAACGAATGGTAGATACAGTATTGAAAGGGAATGTACAAACAGAAAATACGATCATCACCAATGCGCGGCATTATCATGCATTGAAAGAAGTATTGCAATCGCTCAGCGAAATAAAAAAAGGACTGGAAAATAAACTTCCCGGGGATTTGCTGTCCCTTGATATCCGCCGTTGTTTACATTACCTGGGAGAGATCACGGGCGAAATTACCAATGAGGATCAGTTGGATTATATATTTAGTAAATTCTGTATCGGAAAGTGATATAATTAATTAATAATCAATACACTACAAGTGGTTAGGTTAAAAACGCATATCCCAATGTGCAAAAAAATATAATAAATGCACAATAGAATGTGCAAATTAATGCTTTATTTGCATAAATGAATGTGCAAATGAATACACTTCTCGAACAATCCGAATACCTGTTAAGCATTACATCGCTTAACTTTAAGAGGTTTCTCTTTGAAGAAATAAAATGGAAGAATCGTTTAATTGGAATTAAAGGTGCCAGGGGAACTGGTAAAACAACACTTTCATTACAATGGCTGAAACAACAAAACTTACCTGTATCCAAAGCGGCTTACTTTTCATTGGATGATCTTTATTTTACGAATCATAGTTTAAAAGAAACTGTAGCTCAATTTCATAAACAAGGTGGAAAAATTCTTGTTTTAGATGAAGTGCATAAATACAAGAATTGGTCTACTGAAATAAAAAACATCTATGATATATACGCCGGTATAAAAATAATCTTCACCGGTTCTTCCATAATTGATATCAGCAGACAAGAAGCTGATTTAAGCAGAAGAGCTATTGTATATGAATTACCGGGTTTATCGTTCCGGGAATTTCTATCACTTAAATACAATATGCAGACTCCAGTATTTTCTTTGGAAAAAATTCTGAAAGATGCTTCAGGTTTAAAGAAACAATTACCCTATTCGTTTCGCCCCCTGGAACATTTTAATGAGTATTTACAAACCGGATATTATCCTTTTATGATGGAAGATAAAGAAACTGTTCATCAAAAAATTAATCAGTTAATCAGAACTATTGTTGAATATGATATGGCTGAGCTGAAAGACTTTGATATACGCAATGCAAAAAAAATATTACAATTAATGTATGTTATAGCACAACAAGTACCTTTTAAACCCAATCTGGTTACATTAGCTGCAAAAACAAGTATACATAGAAACTCACTCAATAATTATCTTTATTATTTGGAGCAGGCAAAACTAATCTCATTGCTACAGCCGGCAGGAAAAAGCACCGCCATCCTGCAAAAACCTGAAAAGATATACTTAAACAATACGAACCTATTATTCGCTCTGGCAGAACAACAAGTAGACATGGGAAACCTGCGTGAAACTTTTTTCCTGTCGCAATTAAGTACAGTGAGTAAAATTCATATGCCAAAGCAGGGAGACTTTCTTGTTGATAATAAATTTACTTTTGAAGTGGGAGGGAAGAGTAAATCAAAGAAGCAGATTGCCCGTATAAAGAATTCATGGGTAGTTAAAGATGATTTGGAATTTCCAATGGGAAATGATTTGCCATTGTGGATGTTTGGATTTTTATATTAATCACTTATTTTACAATCAAAATAACCGCCTGCAAAAAGCCTTTTATTTACTTTTTATTATTGTATCCCATAGGAACCTCATTTATGAAAGCTATATCCAGTTATCAATTTAATATTCTATATCGGAGGGTAATCATATCACCAAATAGCTACTATTCGATTTTAATTTATTAATACCTGCCATATGAAGGAACAAATCAAACAAATTTTTGGACACCATTTTCAAACAGATCCGCTTATTGTCCGTTCTCCGGGGCGCATCAACATTATCGGCGAACATACAGATTATAATGGGGGCTTTGTATTGCCTGCAGCTATCGATAAGGCGGCATATATAGCCATGTCATTAAGAGAAGATGACGAGATTCATTTGGTAGCCCATGACCTTAATGAAAAATTTTCTATTGCTATTCACGATTTGAAACCGGTAGGAGATACCAGTTGGCCCAATTTTATATTGGGTGCTGCCGCTCAATTCGTAAAAAGGGGAATTGCGTTGAAAGGATTTAATGCGGTACTTTTAAGTGATGTGCCTATTGGTGCCGGACTTTCTTCTTCGGCTGCTATAGAATGCGCTACCACTTATGCACTAAATGAACTGTTGCATACAAACCTGGATAGAATAGAAATGGTTAAAATGTCGCAAAAAGCTGAGCATGAGTATGCAGGGGTCATGTGCGGAATTATGGACCAGTTTGCTTCCATGATGGGTAAAAAAGATCAGGTGATACGATTGGATTGCAGGTCGCTTGAATATGAATATGTGCCTTTTAAACTGGAAGGAATTAAAATAGTATTACTTAATACCAATGTTAAACATTCGCTGGCATCCAGTGAATATAATACCCGTCGAAAAGAATGTACACAAGCAGTGGAATGGATTCAGCAGCATGAACCATCTGTAACATCGCTGAGGGATGCTGATGAAACTATGCTGGACAAATATGTATTGCCCAGAGATATATTAATTGATAAGCGCAGTCGTTTTGTAGTGCAGGAAATTAACCGGTTGTTACTAGGCTGTAGAGATCTGGAAGAGGGTAATATCACTGCATTAGGTAAAAAAATGTTTGCTACGCACATTGGCCTGAGTAATATGTATGAAGTAAGCTGCCCGGAGCTGGATTGGCTCATTGATTTTGTAAAAGATAGCCCGGCTGTGATTGGCGCCCGTATGATGGGTGGGGGATTTGGCGGTTGTACTATAAATCTTGTAAAAGAAGATAAGATAGAAGAATTGATTACAGCTGTACAACCAGCTTATGAAAAAGCGATGAACCTTTCCCTGACTTATTATATTGCTTCCATTGAAAACGGAACTGAAATTATTTGATAACTATGATCGATTTTAAAAAATACACATACAAGATTAAATATCTTAAAAGTTGATTGGGTAGTAGTATCTCCTCACTGTATAAAACGTTCATGGCAGGATACGTGTAATCGTATTTCTGTTTTACAAATAATTGATGCAAACGGATAAAATAATGGGATAATACCAATTAGTTCCCTGTAAAAGACTTCTACGATTGATAATATCAATCAATAGTTTACTAACTACAGTACTGCTTATTAGGACATCCTGTCAAAAATACATTTGCTTCTACTACGAATAGCTTACCAGGCTTATTATATTCCCGGATACTTGTTGCTTAATTTTTTCCAGCTACTTCTGTCTGTCAAATTTCATTGTTCATGTTTATGTAAAAATGGCAACTGGATTAGTTGATTTTAGTAACTACTTATACCGATTGTGCATCCGTAATAGCCCAATTAAATTGGCCTAAACGGCTGCTACATCGGCATTATACCGGAAACAGTTGGACTAATTACTAAATACAGTTGGTATTATTTGTAATCTTTTTAATTCTATACAAAATCCCTGTTTCGTTTAAATTGTAATGGCAAATACTTATATCCTGCAGGTATAATTTTCCAATAGACGGTACAGTTTTAAACTTTACCGGTTGCCAAAGATTGATATTTCTTGAAAAAGTGAACGATTTGCGTATATTAGAACAGATTTTATCTTTTAATGCTGACTATGAAATATATACGATCAACTTTTTAATATCTCTTTTTGCAGTAAAGGGCATGACTCAGATTACAAATGAATATGGGCTGGGCGTCAAAATTACCGGTGTACAACCAATCTGTTTTAGTGCGTTACCTTATACGGCAGAAGATTTAGACCCGGGATTAACAAAAAAGAACCAGCATCCTTCTGATCTTAGTGAAAAAAATTTATTTCACTGCATATTGATCTGGGACAAAGAGGTGCGGGTGGTGATAATAGTTGGGGAGCTTACCCGCATGAACAATATTTATTGAAGGGTAAAAAATATAGTTATAGTTACATTTTGGAACCATTAAAGAATTAATGTATGTTTTCTATACAAAGAAAAATCGCGGTTATTTTCCTGGTGCTTTTAATCAGTACTTCAATTAGTGCGCAACAAAATAAAAACCCAAATATCATTTTAATTTATACGGATGACCTTGGTTATGGAGATATAAGTTGTAACGGATTTTCTGCTATTCAGACACCTAATATTGATAAGCTGGCAAAAGAAGGCGTACGGTTTACTAATGCACATGCTACTTCTGCTACCTGCACACCAAGCCGCTATTCATTGCTTACCGGTAATTATGCATGGAGAAAACAAGGTACAGGGATTTCACCGGGAAATGCTTCTTTACTGATACCTGCATCTATTACCACTTTACCTGCAATGCTGAAAAAAGCAGGGTATCAAAATGCTGTAATTGGTAAATGGCACTTGGGTTTGGGTGGAGAGAAAGGCCCTGATTGGAATGGAAATATTTCACCCGGTCCATTAGAGATCGGGTTTGATTATTCATTTTTAATTCCCGCAACGGGCGACAGAGTGCCTTGTGTATTTGTAGAAAACCACCAGGTTATAAACCTCGACAAAAATGATCCGATTACAGTAAATTATCAAAATCCAGTTGATCCCGATGCACCAACGGGAAAAAAGAATCCAGAGCTGTTGAAAATGCATCCCTCACATGGCCACGATCAGACAATAGTAAATGGTGTAAGCAGAATTGGTTATATGAAAGGCGGAAAAGCAGCACTCTGGAGGGATGAAGATTTTGCTGAAATTTTTGTAGGTAAGGCCAATACTTTTATATCTAAGAATAAAAAAAGTCCTTTCTTTTTATACTTTTCCACACATGATATACATGTACCAAGATTACCCAATGAAAAATTTATTGGCAAAAGCGGTATGGGGCCCAGGGGGGATGCACTATTACAATTGGACTGGACAGTTGGCGAACTATATAAAATTTTATCCCGTAATAATCTACTGGAAAATACCTTAATCATTTTTACCAGTGATAACGGACAAGTAATAGATGACGGGTATAAAGATGATGCTGTAGAGAAATTGGGTAATCATAAACCTGGTGGAAATTTCAGGGGTGGAAAATACAGTGCATTTGAAGCTGGAACAAGAGTGCCATTTATAGTAAGCTGGAAAGGAAAATTAAGTCCCGGAAAAGTTAGTACTGCTTTGTTTAGTCAAATTGATCTATATGCATCACTGGCAAAATTAGTCAACAGGCCGGTAGATAAAGACATGGCCTCTGATAGCAAAGATTATTTGCAAACACTTTTAAATAAAAAAAGCATATCAAGGGATTACCTGGTAGAGCAATCATTGACGTCAACTTTGTCATTAATCAGGGATAAATGGAAATACATTGAACCTTCAGGAGCTATGGCAATCAATACGAATACAAATACCGAATTAGGGAATTCAAAAGTTCCGCAATTGTATGATCTTAGTAAAGATGCAGGTGAAAAAAATAATGTGGCGGAAAAGTATCCGGAAATTACAAAAGAGCTGAAAGATCTGCTTGAAAAAATAAAGAGTAACAAATGATTGTAACATACTTCTATTTGGAATTAGACTTATACGATTGAAATAATTAATGAATAGTATACTTATTGCACTACTTCTGGTCTAACTCATAGCAACAGCTATCCGGGAAATTTTTTCGATAAGCGCTGCGGGTTTAAACTTTTCCGGTAGTTAAAATCGGAAATTCTGTAGAAAGACAGCGAAATGCGTATATTAGAAAAGATTTATAACATTTTGCCCGCTATGAAATATATACGATCAATATTTTTACTATCTCTTTTTGCTGTAAAGAGCAGGGCTCAAACTGGCAATGAAAAAATTTACCCATCCAAAACAGAAGTCGTTGCACCTATTCACAAAACAAGTTTCAATAACGATAATAAATGCCCGGAACGTAAACAAGGTGGCAACACGCAAATGATCAATGGATACCAGGTATTTAATGGCTCGATGGATGGTAATCGGCAGGTAGATCCGCAAATAGCTGTTGGGGGTGGTTATGTACTGGAAGGCTCTAACAGTGGATTAATTATTTACGACAAGAAAGGACAATTTGTACAGGGCGTTTCGCAAAAATGTTTTAATAATGGAATAGACCCGAAACTATTTTTCGATATACACAACAAAATATTTGTATTTGATTTGTGGTGGTATTATGATTCAGCTAAAACAAAGCCGGTAAATATTGCTGTTTCTGAAACCAATAATCCCACTGGTGCCTGGAATATATATCCCGTTTCAAGACCTGAGGAAGTAGATGGGGGTGGTATAGGATACAGTAAAAAATGGATTGGTTATTCGTACCCGGGTGGTGAGGAGAATACTTTTGTCTTGCGAATAGCAGATGCCAAAGCCGGTAAGCCAGCCACTATTTATCATTTTAAAGGCAGCCTGGGTCACCCCGTTTTTATGCAACAGGCTATTGATGATTTGTACTTTTTTACTATTACAAAAGACGAATTTATTATTCGTAAAGTAACGGAAGATGCAAATGGACAACCCTATTGCGAACTAGTATCCAAAAAGCCGCACCAATTAAAATATATCGGCTTTCCACCTCCATCTCCACAAAAAGGAACAGAACAAAAAGTTTCCAGCGGCGACCGTAATCCTAAAAACCTGGTTTATCAAAATGGCGATATCTGGTTTTCACAGGCAGTCAATTGTGAAGGAAGATCCGCCGTGCAATGGCATCAGATCAATGCTGTCACCGGAGAAATA
>JANMLJ010000320.1:0-2841 GCA_031372465.1 Chitinophagaceae bacterium
TGCAACACAGCCGCAGCAGCAGTGGAGTAAAAGAGCCAACAGATATAAATGCGCTGTGTGATGAATATCTACGATTGTCTTATCATGGATTAAAAGCAAAGGATAAAAATTTTAATGCAAAGATGATTAACAATTATGATGAAAGTATAGGTAAGATCAATATCATTCCGCAGGATATTGGAAGAGTTGTACTCAACTTAATCAACAATGCGTTCTATGCAGCCTCCCTGCCCTCCGCAGGAGGGTTCTTAGACTCCGATAATAAACATGTTCTTACTGTTTGGGTAAGTACAAAAAAGGTTGGTGATAAGGTTTTTATTTCAGTTCGGGACAACGGCCCTGGTATTCCTAATAAAATACTCGATAAAATATTTCAACCCTTCTTCACCACTAAACCAACCGGGCAGGGAACGGGATTAGGATTGAGTTTGAGTTATGATATTGTAAAAGCGCATGGTGGAGAACTTAAAGTAGAAACTAAAGAAGGAGAGGGAAGTGAGTTCACCATTCAATTACCTTTTTAAATCTGATTATGAGACAAATGAAAATGATTTTAAAAATTGCAGTCTTAGTAGCAGTTTCTTTAACCAGCAGCAAAGCGCATAGCCAACAAACAAGGGTGGATTCTGCCATAGCCCTGCTCAATAAAAGCAACACAGCAAAAGGGGTAGATACGCTTTTGTTCAATGTTGCAAATACACTAATCACAAATGCTGTATTATCTGCTGATCAAATCAATCAACTGGAAAAAGCAAGCGATCAATTTAAAAGGGGATCAGATGAACGACGTGGCTATCAGGTTAAATCTACTATCCTCGGTAATCTATCAAAATCCGATAAATACAGGGCGATTGATTATGGAAGGTTGACTATTGAAAATTTAGAAAAAATAAATACCCCACAGAGTAGAGAAACCGTGCTGAATTTTCTAATAAACCTAAGAATACCTTATCGAAGTTCAGATAAATTGCCAGAAGGTGTACAATTCATTACAGAGAAGTTGAGTGAATATAAAAGTAGCAATGATTCTATTGGAATTCGTATATGCCACTGGATTCTTGGAGGATTTTACAATACCCTTGGTTTGAATGAGTCGGCTATTTATCATATAAAAAAATCCATCAGTTATTACGATACCAGTGATAGGCGGAAGCCTCTGCCGGGTTTTGTTTTCCAGGGAAAAATTTTCAGGTTAAATAATACGGGAGTATTAATTGGTATGTATTTAGAAATGGGGCTTTACGATAAGGCTATTGAGTATGGGAACATATTGTTACGGGAGTCTTTCTATTATTACAGTCCGACTGGTGGCGGAGATTCTACTAAAGGACTCAATACCCTGAATAATATAATACATCTTGCTCATGCAAAAATTCTTTCTAATCAGTTAGACAGTGTTGATTATTTTTTGCGGATTGCGGAATCAACTCTTAATAGATCAACAAATAAAAGCTCCAAATCATTTATGTTACAGATACGCTCCTTATATGATATGAAGCGGGGAGCCCTCCAGGAAGCGGATTCACTTTTGAGACAATGCTGGCAATTGGTTAATCAATACCAGATTAATGAAAACCCGGGTGCTGGTGTTGTTCAACCTGATTATTACCTGGCACTGCTTCGTATTGAACAAAAAAAGTATAACGAAGCAATTGCTTTATTATTAAAAGATAAGATAAGGGTAAAACCACTTCGTGAATATGTATTGAAGGATTATAAACTGCTGGCAGAATTATATGAAAAAACAGGAGATAATGTAAAAGCAAAAGAGTACTACAAATATTTCATCAGTCTGCAGGATAGTATACTTGCTGACCAGTCAAAATACCGAACCATTAGTTTTGAAACGGAGCAAAAAATAAATGAAAATGAGGTATCAATTTCAAAATTGGAAAATAAAAATAAGTTGTCAGCGCTTTTCAGAAATTTTACTATTGGCATTGCGGCTTTGCTGTTAATACTGGCCGGTAGTATATATTACAGGTTCCAGGCCAAGAAAAAAGCGAACCGGGTATTGGAATCAACATTGTCTGAATTAAAATCTACCCAAAGCCAATTGATCCAATCAGAAAAAATGGCATCGTTGGGAGAACTTACAGCCGGCATAGCCCATGAGATTCAAAACCCGTTAAACTTCGTGAATAATTTTTCGGAAGTAAATAAAGAACTGGCCATTGAATTGGAGGAGGAAATTGATAAAGGAAATTATTCCGATGCAAAAGCAATTGCAAAAGATATCCGGGACAATGAAGAAAAAATAAATCATCATGGCAATAGAGCTGCTGATATTGTCAAAGGCATGTTGCAACACAGCCGCAGCAGCAGTGGAGTAAAAGAGCCAACTGATATAAATGCTTTGTGTGATGAATATCTGCGATTAAGTTATCATGGATTAAAAGCAAAGGATAAAAACTTTAATGCAAAGATGATTACCAATTATGACGAAAGTATTGGTAAGATCAATATCATTCCGCAGGATATTGGAAGAGTTGTACTCAACTTAATCAACAATGCGTTCTATGCAGCTCCCTCCAAAGGAGTCCTTTCGGACCTGCCCTCCGCAGGAGGGTTCTTAGACTCCGATAATAAACATGTTCTTACTGTTTGGGTAAGTACAAAAAAGGTTGGTGATAAGGTTTTTATTTCAGTTCGGGATAATGGCCCTGGCATTCCTAATAAGATACTCGATAAAATATTTCAACCATTCTTCACTACTAAACCAACTGGGCAAGGCACAGGATTGGGGTTGAGTTTGAGTTATGATATCGTGAAGGCACATGGCGGGGAATTAAAAGTGGAAACGAAGGAGGGGGAGGGGAGTGAGTTTATTATTCAATTACC
>JANMLJ010000328.1:0-7388 GCA_031372465.1 Chitinophagaceae bacterium
GATGGGGACAAACACACCTATCGGCTTACCCTTGGCATCGTATGTATATTGAAATGACATGCTGTTTTCTTTGATGGTAAAAGAAATATAATTTTATGGTCAAGCCGATTCAAGAAAGAGTATTACAGCCTCTTTGAGGCTGATGGTTAGTTTCAGACTAACCATAACCATTCAAGATTTTTTTATTTATTCGAACACTACAGGCTACGGTGCCACATCGGGGCGTCTTATTTTTTACGGAAACGAACGAAGGCCAGGAGCATTTTATGTTAAGAAAAAATATAAATAGCACAGTCAAACCCGGGATAGCCTATAAAACTATAAGTTTGCATAGCTCTTGTATTAATTACAGATAATTTTCCCATCTACACTATTTTTATCTGAGTTGATTATTTGATAGTCTTAGCACCCATCTGCACTCCCAATTTTTCGTATTCTATATCATTTGGCTCCCACAATTCAATTTTGTTGCCTTCTATGTCCATGATGTGAACAAATTTTCCATAGCTGGCTGTCTCAATACTGTCGGTAACAGTTACTCCATCCTTTTTAAGCTGATCAATAAGTGCTTCTAAATTATCAGCCCTGTAATTGATCATGAAGTCTTTGGTGGAAGGCTCAAAGTATTTTGTCTTTTCACCAAAGGGGCTCCATTGGGTAAATCCTTTTTTTGAGCTGTCTGTTGCCTGTCTCCATTCAAAAACAGCTCCGTATTGGTTTGTAATGAAACCAAGATGTGTCGCATACCATTCTCTCACTTTTTTTGGATCCTTGCATTTGAAAAAGATGCCGCCAATACCCGTTACTTTTTTAAGGGATGATTCGTTATTGACTTTTGTTGTGACTGATTTAAAGGCAAAGCCAAGAAAGAAAGTTGCCAGGAATGCAAGGGTAATTACTATTTTAGGCTTCATTATTTTCTTTTTTAATTATTTTGAAAGTTCTTACACAGAAAGTTAATGATTTCCAATTATTAGTTGTATAAAATATTTTTTCTAAGACGAATCTCAATACTTGTTGTTCGTGTACTGAGCTTGTCGAACTATGCTTTGCTGCTAAGCAATCGCTCAACCGGAAAACTTCGGGGCGGGCAAACAACAACGGCGTTCATTTATTAGGGGAACACCCGCAAAGACGGAAGTACTATGGAAGAAAGTAAACGAATGGTATTTTCATCTCAGGCATCCATCTTAATAATAACATTTCCTGTTTTTTGAGCAGTGCCTACATAAGTAAATGCTTCAGCAATTTTATCAAACGGGTACACCCTGTCTATCACGGGCCTGAACTTTCCTTCTATGATCAATTTCCTGATAAACTCAAGATTACCTTTGATGTCTTTCGGAACGATAAATAAAACTTTCTTTCCACCGGTCACTTTGGTGATAAGGTTCCAGAGCAGGTACTCAAATCCGCCGGATGAGGTATAAATGCCGTTCTTCTTTAAGAGTGGTTTGCATTTGAGAAAACCGGTTTTGTCAACCGCATCAAAAACATAATCATACCGCTCTTCATCTTTTGAAAAATCCTGCGTTTTATAATCAATTACTTTATCAGCTCCCAATGATCTTACCAGTTCGCTGTATTCACCGTCACATACCGCTGTTACATACAGGCCATAGTATTTCAAAAACTGAATATCCGCTATGCCGATGGCACCCGTTGCGCCATACACCAACGCTTTTTGCCCGGCCTTTGGTTTCAGGTGATTGATACCGGCAGCAGAATAATAAGTTCCTTCCAAACAGGCGGCGGCCTGTTCATAGTTTATGTTGTCAGGCATTAATACAATTCCCTTCTTTTCAGAAAATGTTATGTACCCGGTATGCGACCCGATGCAGAGTGCACCGCCAAAACCCATTACTTTATCACCGGGTTTAAAAGATGTTACAGCAGGACCGGTTGCTTCCACCTGCCCTGCAAAATCTGAACCCGTAATAGTTAACCTTGGTTTGAATAAACCTGTAAAGAGACGCATGATCCATGGTTTACCTGTAAGCACATGGTAATCGGTTCTGTTGGCGCTGCATGCACAGACCTTTATCAGCACTTCATCGTTCTTCGGAACGGGTTTATCAATTTCTTTTATACTTAGTACTTCTACAGGTGGGCCATATTTGACCCGGATGGCAGCTTTCATTAGAGAAAGGTATAAATAAATGAATTTGTAAACAACCGTAAGCTTTCATTTTTCCTGCCCGTCCCTGCCTGCTGGCGGTCAAGCGGTCTGGCGGGGTTGTTTTTGAGACGAACTATTGAAGTAGGATGCTGATTCAAAAACATAAACAATAACGTAAAATATTAGACAGCTTTTTCAAAGCTGATCCCGAGATACTCCCGAGGGCTATCGGGACTCCTGATAACGATTGAATATTTTTTTATTTTATTGAACACTAAGCACAACAGGGGGGTATCGGAACAGGAATTGTTGTTAGTGTCTTGCTTTGCAGCTAAGCTATCGCTCAACACACATCAACGGCGTGCATTTATTTGGGGAACACCTGCAAGGGCGGAGAAAAATTATAACCAAAGACACTGGCATGGAAACAAAAATACCCGGATAAATGTAACTTCATTGCATGGATGGTAAATACAGTAATAATTTTTACAATAAGAACCTTCAGCCTTATGCTAACCGTCTTCGTAAAGAGATGACCAAAGCAGAAGCTTGTTTATGGAAATATGTGCTTCGGGCAGGAAAGATGAAAGGTTATCCTTTTAGGCGGCAGCGTCCGGTGCTGATTTATATTGCTGATTTTATGTGTAAAGAGTTAATGCTGATTATTGAAGTGGATGGAAGCATTCATGAACTTGAAGATATTATGAAGAACGATGACATACGACAAAAAGCATTAGAAGAATCTGGTTTTACTGTGCTTCGGTTTACTAATGAAGAAGTGCTGACGAATATACAATGGGTTCATAGCTACCTGCAAGATTGGATTGAAAAGAAAACCGGTTCTTCAATGTAAGGTGTTACGAAATGCAGTCTTTCTACTGTCCCCCGCAGGCGGGGGGAGTGCTAAGATTAGTGTGAGTCTCCGAATTGGGGTGGAGATAACGCTGCCCGTTGTTTGTTTTCCACCCCAATTGGATGATGCAAAAACTTTGGGAATCCGGCCCCCGCCTGCGGGGGACAGGGGAGACTCCGCTATGCGGGAATAAGTAGTAGATATTCTAATTCTATAAAGAGTCAGTTATGTTTTGATATTTCAAAATTTCAAGAGATTCCATAATTGAATTTACCTGATAAACATATTTATCATCCTTATTGTAGTCACCGAATATTTTGAATGCGATATTGTATTCGTTATTCTCTTCTTCAGGAAGTGTTTTCTTTAATTCATAATATTTAGCCTGAATTTTTTTAACTCCTAGAACAACACTTTTTTTGTTGTTAATAAATTTCATTGTTTTCACCTGCATTATTCCCAATGTATGCTCTTTTTTTGTTAACCAGAAAGATATGTTCTCTATAGCTCTAACAATCGTTGGACGATTAAAATCCTCATAAATCATTATCGAGTACGTAAGACATTTTAGTTTTTCATTTTGAATAATATTGTTCACAATTACGCCATATCTTTTTTTGAATTTTTCATACCTTGATTCTATATAGTTGCTTTTTCTGTTATAGTAAACCTGATTTTGGAAAGAGAGCTTGTTTAAAACATTGTATAAAAAAAGTATAATAATAATCCAAAGTTCATTTGCTAATTCGCCGGGGTCAGGCAAAATATTTTTTTTCTCAATGATTAGTGTTTTATAGAGTAAGTATGATAGGCCAATCGAGGTTAAGCCAATAATTAATTGGCGAAACCAGTTTGTCAAGGAAGAACGATTTAAGGCAATGATGGTAATCCAGCGAATTGCGAAATAGTATATTGTTATGAGAAAAATCTTGTACACTAAATAGTCGAGTTTAAATGCATAAAAAATTGCAGAAACAATTATTATAAAAACAACCGGGGATACTACACGAAAAAAAAAATTAAATAGTGGCGATTCTAAATCATCGGTGAAACTTGAAAATTCAACATAGCCAATGCTTCTAGACTTACTGCCTAACCAATTTACCAAGAAAAAAAGTATGACTGATAGTGTGATATGAATTAGTATAATTTTGACTTGCATTAGATAATTATTTGAGTATTTAAAGCTACTGATGTTTCTTCTTATCAACAGCTTGCCTTAAAGATACTTCAAAACAATAAAGTGAGCTATGCAATTGCTCAGCAGAATTACACAACGATGAAGAGTGCGACGCAACAGACGATGCCATGAAAAACTAAAGCTGGCAAACAAATCCTTTTCAACATTTCGTTCGTCACCCTTCGACAAGCTCAGGGTGACAACCAACATCAATGATCATTCAGCGGCAACCCTCTTTTTTGCCATTCAATCCAGTTAATATATTCAGGTGCCACCCGATGCTCTTCCATGGTAATACAATCATCAACCGGGCAAACTAATTTGCAGAGATTACAACCAACACATTCTTCTTCTTTTATGGTGTAGTTGTTATAAGGTTTTCCATATTCAAGATGGATGGATTGGTGCGAAGTATCCTCACAGGCAATATAACATAGGCCGCAATGAATACATTTATCCTGGTTTATTTTCGCGATAACGTGATAGTTAATATCCAGGTCTTCCCAATGTGTGATAGTGTCAACAGATTTACCAATAAAATCATCCAATGTTTTAAATCCTTTTTCATCCATCCAGTTATTTAATCCTTCACACATGTCTTCTATAATCCGGAAACCATGTTTCATAGCAGCAGTGCACACCTGCACATTACTGGCACCCAGCAACATAAACTCTACTGCATCTTTCCAGGTACTGATACCGCCAATGCCGGAGATGGGAACTTTTTTTGTTAATTCATCCTGTGCAATAGTGGTTAAGAATTTTAAGGCGATTGGTTTTACTGCCGGGCCGCAATATCCACCAAACACCGACTTGCCTCCGACATTTGGATTGGGTACCAATGTATCCAGATCTATACCTGTTACCGATTGAATGGTATTGATTAATGATAATGCATTCGTTCCTGCTTTCACTACTGAACGTCCTGTTGGAACAACCGAATGAACATTGGGAGTTAGTTTGGTGATCACAGGAATAGTGGCTGCTTCCATCACCCATTCCACTACCATGCAGGCAATTTCAGGATCTTGTCCAACGGCAGCACCCATTCCTCTCTCTGTCATTCCATGCGGGCAACCAAAATTTAATTCCAGACCATGTGCGCCAGTGTCTTCCACTTTTTTAATAATTTCCTGCCAGCTTTTTTTATCGTTATCTGCCATCAACGAAACAATCATGGCCCGGTCAGGAAATAATTTAACACATTCAGCAATTTCTTTCAGATTAATTTCCAGCGGGCGGTCGCTGATTAATTCAATATTATTAAAACCCATTACGCGGCCACCATTAAAATCAACAGCTGAATATCTTGAAGAAACATTTTTTACCTGGCTGCCCAATGTTTTCCAGACCACGCCACCCCAACCGGCTTCAAATGCACGAAGTACATTATATTTTTTATCGGTAGGAGGGGCACTCGCCAACCAAAAGGGGTTAGGTGATTTGATACCGAGGAAGTTTGAACGGATGTCTGCCATAATAAAAATTTATGGTTTATAGTTTTTAGTTTGTTGTTCTTTTTGAATAATGAGCTTTAAAGCAATTATGGACTCATCTTTAGCTTTTAATAGGTTGCCCGCTTTTTTTTTGGGGGCATCTTAGTTGCGTCGCATTTATCCACTGTAACTTTAGCGAAGGTGGACTCTTCATCGTTATGTAATTATATTCAACAATTATATATCGCCCTTCGGGGCTCTCAATACATTCTTCAATTTCATTCCCCGGGTTAAAACCCGGGGCTACTATAATACCGCCCCAACGGGGCTTACTCTACTAAAGATTTAAAAGACTGCCGCTAACAAAAAAACACTTTTTGAACTTTCAGGATCTAAAGTCCCCCTTGCGGGGATTTAGGGGGCCAGATATTTCAGAATTGCTTTCGCTCCATCTTTCCCTGCCTGCACTGCATCCACCACTTCTTTACCACCATTTACTGCGTCACCACCAGCGAATACACCTTTAATATTCGTTGCACAATTACTATCAATAATAATTTTTCCTTTTGAGCTTTGAATATTTAATTCAGTAATTAAATTTTCAAAAGGCGTTTGACCCGCAGCTTTAATTACCATATCCACTTCCAAGGAAAAAGTTTCTCCAGTATCAACAGGGGAGCAGCGCCCACTTGTATCGGGTTCACCTAAACCCATTTTAGTGCAAATCAATTCAGTTACTTTTCCATTTTCGCCTTTCACTTCTTTTGGAGCAGCCAGCCAAATAATTTCACAACCATCCAGCATGGCAATATCTAATTCATGTTTTGTGCAGGGCATTTCGGCTTCTGTTCTGCGATAAAGCATTGTTACTTCTTTTGCCCCTAATCGTTTTGCCTGGGTAGCTGCATCTATAGCTGTCATCCCCATTCCTATTACTGCTACTTTATCACCAACAGGAATGGCAGAATAATCTTTGCTTCTTAAATCATAAATAAAACTGATAGCATCTTCTACACCTTGCAAATCTTCTCCAGGGATATCCAATTGTCTTGCCACACCAACACCTAAGCCTAGATAAACAGCATCATAGTTTTTTTGTAAATCTTGTAATAAAATGGTTTTCCCTAACTCCTGATTGTATTTCACTTCAATTCCACCGATGGATAAAATATAATTCACTTCGTCTTCGCAAAACTGCGGCGTTACTTTATACGCAGCAATTCCATAGGTCATCAATCCGCCGCCTTTATTTTCTTTTTCATATATGGTTACATCAATTCCTTCTTTTGATAAAGTATGGGCACAACTTAATCCGGCAGGACCGGCACCTACAATGGCTACTTTTTTAACCCCAACACCTAAAGGGGCTTTTTTGCGTGAAAAGAGTTGCCAGTTTTCTTTCATTGCTTTTTCAGTAGAATAGCGTTGCAACTTTGCAATGGGTATGGGTTCTTCTTCCAATAAATTATAGACACAGGCGCCTTCGCATAATTTTTCTACGGGGCAAACTTTAGAACATCCTGCTCCCATAATATTAGCGGAGAAAATTGTTTTTGCTGAACCTTTAATATTTTCCGTTGCAATCTGTTTAATAAATTTCGGCACATCAATACTTGTCGGGCAGCTTTTCATACAGGGTGCATCATAACAAAACAAACAACGATTGGCATCCACTTTTGCCGCAGTTATGTTTTCATACGGCGGATGAATGTCGGCGAAGTTAGCTTCGTATTGGTCGGTGGTTAGTCTGCTATTTTTTATTGGCATAAAAATTTTTTTAGAACACAGTTGACACGGATG
>JANMLJ010000382.1:0-12646 GCA_031372465.1 Chitinophagaceae bacterium
TTTGTTTACAAAACAAATATCAACATATCAGGTAATATAACAAGCGACACCGTAGCGGAGATTGTTTCGCGGTTGAAAGGCCAGCTGGATGATAGCATGCGGGCAAGGTCAGTTTCCAAAGTATTCTGGAGTGTGATGAAAAAACCCCCTGTTTTTGATATTAACAGTGCGGAGAAGTCTATCAGTTTTATGAAAGCATCTTTGAATAAAATGGGGTATTTCAAAGATTCTATTACCTATGATACAGTTGTCAATATTGTAAAAGGCGATCAATACCGCACAACGGTCAATTTTAATGTGAAACCCGGTAAAGTGGTTCGTATTGATTCTTTCAGCTATAATATCAAACAACCAGAGTTACAACGCCTGGCACTTTCGATTCAAAATGAGGCGCTGGTAAAAAAAGGAGATCCTTTTGCACAAACACCCATTTCTGCTGAACTGGATCGATTGGTTGACCATTACCGAAACAATGGATATATGCGCTTTAGCCGTGAAGAATTGATTGGCCTTTGGGACACCTTAGATATTTCTTTACTTAGTCCAACTTTTGATCCATTGGAACAAATAGAACTTTTACAAAAATTAAGAGAAAGAAGAGAAAACCCAACAGCTAATCTGGAAATAAAGTTAAAACCAGGTTATGATAATAACAGACTCACAAAATATTATGTTGGAGCCATAACAATTTATCCTGATTTTGGGCCAGACACACTGGGATACTCGCCAAAAGAAGAAATAGTGGATGGCGTAAAAGTGATTTCTTACCAGGGAATGTTCAAGCCAAAAATTCTTCCCCATAATGTTTACTTCCGGCGGGGAGAACTGTATAATCAGAAAAAATACTATAAAACGATCAACCGGTTTAATTCACTTGGTGCCTGGCGATTAGTAGGTATAGAACCCATACCAAGGAAAAATCAGGATACAGCCGATTTCATTATACGTCTTACCCCATCCAAAAAATATTCATTTACAGCAAATCTCGAGGGAAGCAGCAACCAAAGTTCTGTTTCCGGAAACTTATTTGGAATCGGCGTAAACGCGGGATGGCAAAACCGGAATTTTGGCAAAGGTGCAAATCTGGCCGTTACTAATTTTCGGTTTGGCATTGAAGTTAGTGACAGCAGTTTTGTACAAACCAGGCAATTTTCAATAAGTCATACTATTTATTTCCCAAGGCTTGTTCCCCGTATGAAATGGATTCCGGAAAGATTCAAAGAGAATATCAGAACAAGTTTTTCCTTTAACGCCAGTAATACTGAACGTAAAGATCTGTTTAACTTAACTACGGTAAATGGATCGTGGGGATATGATTTTCAATTTAAGAATACACTTTTATCCTTACGTTTGCCAAACATTGAATACTCTTTCTTAACTCCACGTGATAAGCTTGACACTTTATTTAAATACAATCCATCACTTAGAAATATTTTTACGGATGGACTTATCTCTTCTGTTATTGCCGGTATTACTATCAATAGCAGTAAAAAGAAAGTGCAAAAAATTTTCAGGGGCAATGCGGAATTATCAGGCTTCCCGGTAAGCCTGATAAAAAATAATGATTTTTTAAATTCCAACCTGTATCGTTACATTAAACTGGATGCAGAATTGATCAGGAAAATAAGTTTTACCCGTTCAGCACTGGTATTGCGTCTTTTTAGCGGAGTAGGGTTTGAATTTAATTCTACGGCAAACCCTGCTAAAAGGAATAACCTGCCATTCTTTAAACAATATTTTGCCGGCGGTCCAAATAGTATGAGGGCCTGGGGTTTAAGGAAATTAGGCCGCGGTTCCTCGAAAAAAGAATTTTCCGGAACAGGAAGCAGCCCCGAAAGATATGGCGATGTGCAACTGGAAAGTAATATTGAATATCGTTTTCCATTTATGAAACTGTTTGGATTAAAAATTGATGGTGCCTTATTTTCTGATATAGGCAATATCTGGTTTTTGAAAAAAGAGGCTGACATTAATGCGCCGGAAGAAGTTTTTAATTTCAGCCGGTTGGGAAAAGATATAGCAGTAGGAGTTGGTATGGGCTTCCGGATTGACTTTAGTTTCTTTGTTGTTCGGCTTGATTATTCTTATAAAGCAAAAGATCCAAGCCCCTCTCCCACCAATGCAGCATTTCAAAACAAATGGTTCGGCTATTCCTGGTCAAAAGGTGACCAGTTTCAATTGGGTATCAGCTATCCTTTTATTTTATAATGATTGCCGGTTGAACATTTCACCGAATGCTTCTATCGTATACGCATCATCTACTAAAAAATTTCCTATTCTTGTTCTGCATAAACTGCTGAGATAAGCACCGCATTCCAATATATCGCCAAAATCCTTCGCCAGACTGCGAATATACGTGCCCGTGGTACAAACTACCCTAAAATGAATTACAGGTAATTCAATTTTCACGATCTCAAATTCTTTTATAGTAACTTTTCTGGGTTCCAGTTTTACTTCTTTTCCCTGCCTGGCCAGTTCATACAATCTCTTTCCGCCAACTTTTATAGCGGAATGCGCCGGTGGCAATTGAAAAATTTCTCCATTAAATTGAATCGTCGCTGATTTTATTTCTTCAGTAGTGAGATGCTCAAATGGCTTAAAATTCTCCGGTTTACTTTCCCGGTCATAAGTAGGTGTGGTAGCGCCGAGTGTAAAAGTACCGGTGTACTCCTTTTCCTGTGCCATGTACTCATTTATTTTTTTGGTAAACTTTCCGGTACAGATAATCAGCAGGCCTGTTGCCAAAGGGTCCAGCGTGCCGGCATGACCAATTTTTCGTATGTTGATAATTTTACGGAGTCTTTGTATAACATCAAATGATGTCCATTCCAGTGGTTTGTTGATTAAAAGCATCTGTCCTTGTTCGAATTCTTCTTTGGTATAGTTCATTGTGGCAAATGTAAAGCATGTTGCTGGATGCTGGATGCTGGTTGCTGGATACTGGATGCTGGATGCTAGATCGACATCCGGGTTTTTAATTCCAGGTATTTATTTATAGTATTCACCGTAAGATTTTCCGGGGTGGTAAGTATGGATGGGATACCATTTTTTTGAAGTTCTTTTACCATCAGTCTTTTTTCATACGCAAATTTTTCTGCAATAGTTTTTATATAAATATCTTCCAATGTTACTGATTTCGCTTCCAATAAAGACTTTAATTCAGTATTCTCAAAAAATACGATCAGGAGTAAATGATATTTCGCGATCTTTTTCAATGCGGTCATTTCACGTTGCAGGCTTTCCAGCGATTCAAAGTTGGTAAACAATACCAGCAGGCTACGGTTAGTAACCCTGTTACGTATCACGGAAAATAATTTTTCAAAATCTGATTCAAGGAAATCTGTTTTTTGCCTGTAGAGGCTTTCCAGTATCATATTCATCTGAGCCGGCTTCTTATCTGCCTGTAAGAAAGATTCCAGGTTTTTTTCGAACGTAATGATACCGGCCTTATCCTGTCTGCCCAATGCTACATTGGATAATACCAGTGCTGCATTGATAGCATAATCCAATAAGGTCATTCCATTAAATGGCATTTTCATTACCCGGCCTTTGTTGATCAGGCAATATATCTGCTGGCTTCTTTCGTCGGTGTAATTATTCACCATCAACCCATCTTTTCTGGCCGTTGCTTTCCAATTGATAGTGCGGTAATCATCACCTGGAACATATTCTTTTATTTGTTCAAACTCCATGCTATGACCAATCTTTCGGATTTTTTTAACGCCTGCTTCCTGCAACCTGTTACTTACAGCCAGCAACTGATACCGGCGCATCTGCAAATAAGAAGGATATACTTTTACTACTTGCCTGGCAGGGAATAAAAATCTTCTTTTTACCAATTGTAAAGGGGCATGCGCAAAAACAATTATATCATTAAAAATGTACTCCCCTCTTGAAGCCGGTAGCAATGAATACACCAGTTGAAACTGATCATTTCTCCCGATTGTTGCTTTTCGTATCCATTTTCTTTCCTGAAACTGAACCGGTAATTCATCAATTATACTCGTATGAATTGGGAATCCATACTTATTATTAATATGGATGATCACTTTATTATTATCACCAATACTAAATCGTTCAGCAACTGTTCTTTCTGCCGTAATACCTTTCTTGCTATACACCAATATTGCATCAACTACCACCGCCATTCCCAGTAATACCAATATCAATCCTCCTATTCGAAACATAGCCGGTTGAAAATAGCTTATAACAAATACTACCGACGCCGATCCGGCGATGTAGTATACGATGTTATTTAAGTAGAAAGATTTGATCAATGGTTGATGGTTGATGGTTCATGGATACCGGAACCCGATAACTATCGGGTCCGTTCCGGTTAGTTTAGCCGGAACAGAGTTCTCGCCTCCTATCTCGGTACATCCATTCCCTGTAATATTTGTTTAATCACATCATCCTCCGTAATTCCCTCCATTTCTTTATCGGGTGATAATATGATACGGTGACGAAGTACCGGAGGCACCACTGTTAGAATATCTTCCGGGGTTACAAAATCTCTTCCCTGCATGGCCGCGATGGCTTTTGAAGCATTCATGATAGCTAAAGAAGCCCTCGGTGAAGCCCCAAGATAAATTGATTTATGATTCCTTGTTTGCTGAATAAGTTTAGCAATAAACTGCAGCAGTTTTTCTTCTATCAATTGCGTTTTAATCTGCTGCCGTAAGGAGGTTATCTGTTGTGCATCCAAGGCAGGTGTTATCAGGTCCAATGCCCTGGTGTTACCCATATTATTAAATTGGGTGAGTATGGCTAATTCTTCCGGCTCGGTAGGATAAGGCACAATGATCTTAAAAATAAAACGATCCAATTGTGCTTCGGGCAAACGATAGGTACCCTCCTGCTCTACGGGATTCTGTGTTGCCAGCACCATAAATGGTTGTGCCATCGGATATGTTTTTCCATCAACCGTTGCCTGTCTTTCTTCCATAATTTCCAGCAAGGCAGATTGGGTTTTTGCAGGAGCCCGGTTAATTTCATCCACCAAAACTATATTGCTGAAGACCGGACCTTTTTTAAATTCAAAACTTGCTTCTCTTGGATTGAATACCGGGGTACCCAGTACATCGGAAGGCATAAGGTCGGGCGTAAATTGTATGCGCGAAAAACCGGCATTCACACTCTTTGCCACCAATTTGGCGGTCAGGGTTTTGGCCACACCGGGTACGCCTTCTATCAATACATGGCCATCTGCCAGTAAAGCGGCAATAATAAGTTTTACCATTTCGTCCTGCCCCACGATGATTTTTTTAATTTCATTGCGGATAGATAACACGGCATTATTTAATGCGGTAAGATCGGTGCGTGGCTGAAAAATTTGTTCTTCCATAATTTGAATTTGTAAGTGTTATTACTTTTTTCCATTTCATCAGCAGATAAAAGCTTGTCTGCTGAAGACTGGAGAAGTAGCATCTGTTTATGTCTTCTTATAAAATGATTCCAATTGTTTATAAAAACCGGTTAATTGTGTATGACTGATCTCTGGTGCATCATCCAGGTACCTGATAAAGGCAACAATACCCCTGACCTCCTGTTCAGCAACACCTGATTTATTATGTAATTTTTTTATAAATTCTTCATCGGGTGATCCGGTTAATAATTTATACTTATTACGAACATGCTCCAGAAAATAAGAAGACATTTTACGGCAAAGATTTTTATGATCCCCTTTATCAAAATATAAACGACCAATTGTTTTCACAAAATCCATCGAATCATTTTTGGGAGCTTTTACTACCGGAATAGTACGTTGCTTTCGCCTCATCTCCAACAACACATACAGCAACAAAGCAAAAATAGCTGTTAATAAAGCAGCTTTCAGGGCAGGGTAACGGGATAATACACTAAACCAGCTTTTCTTCTTTTCCCTATTTTCATAAAGCATTTTTTTATTGAGGTAATATTCATCCCATATTACTTTTGTTGATGCCGGATTGATCACCGATAATGCCTGTTCATAGTACCCAGCATTTTCCTTATGTAAAATAAAATAATTGCTAAAAGCAAGCGGCGCCAATTGAAGATAAAAATTTCCTTTCCCTGCTCTAAGACGGATAAAATTCGGACGTCCCAGGTCATCTTCCCCTACAATCTCTGTGGTGTTTTTATTGATCGTAGAAAAGGCTGCATCGAGTTTTTTGCCGGGATAAGAATAGTTTGTTTGTTTTCCATATGGTGGTCTGTTCAGGTAAATCCTTAAACTGTCATTAATGGTAAGATCGTCATTTTCATTGGTAGAAAAATCAAAGGTATTAACCACGCAATCCAGCATTTCACCTGCATCGTAAGAAATTGATCTTGCACTTACAAAAACATCATTTCCTTTTTCTACAAAAGAAATAAGTTTTTTCATTTCACTTTCATCTGCATTAAACTTACCCGTGACAATGATCAATGCCTGTCCTGATTCAACAGAAGAAAGAGAATCCCAGAAGCCGGGCTCTTTGCGGTTGGTAAAAATAGTTGCTTTGGGAAAAAGATATTTCAGCCCGTGATAGGCCACATAAGTACCATAAGGTATTTTATCCTGTTGGCGTAGTGTAATTCGTTCATCTAATTGCTTCTCCTGTTTATTATTGCCGGTAACATAAAGAACAATGACTGCACCAATGAGCAGAAAAGCAAGAATATAGGGTGTATACTTTTTCACTTTTGTATAAGCTCTTTATCAAATTGATCAAAATCTCTTCGTATTATTTTATAAGCATCTTCACTAACTATAAAATGCCCGTACCAGGAATATTCATAGTTGCGTGTAATACGGAAAAAATTAGTATAATAATTGGTTGGATGCAGTTCCCCTAAATAATCAAGATTGGTTTTATCCTGTTTGTATAGGATGATACTTTTTTCAGACATGTTTTTCAACAGTTTTAAAAAAAGTAAGCGTATAGCCAGGCGGTAATTTCCCTGGGCAGCCGCTTTATCAATTTCTTTCTGGTAATTGATAGCAAAAATATCTTCAGAAATCTCCTCGTCCCCGGTTGACCCAAACCGCTTATTTTTCTTTCTGAATAAACCCACATTACTACCACGAAGATAAATGAACAATCCAATGACAAAAACGCCCAGGATAATGACCCACAAAAATGTTTGAAACCAGGATCGCTGGCCCAGCGGTATATAGCTGGTATTTTGTTGTTGCTCTTCTTTTAAAGCCTGTTCATCTTTTTCCTTTTGTCCCTTTTGGCCATGTTCTCTTTCATAAGCAATCTGTTCTTTTGATTTTTTCCTTTTTATGTCAGCATCGGCATACCAAAAATCCCCGTCTTCTTTCATTTTTCTTATTTCCTGTCCCGGGATGGTGCGTTGCTGTACGGAAAGGGTATCAGATCGATCCAAGAAATGACTGTTGTTTGGCTGTTGGTTATCTGTTGCTTTTACTTCCTCTGCCGATGGTAGTAGTATACCAGCTGTGTCAGCATTATTTGTCAGTGTATCCTCTTCTTCCATCTGTTGTGCATTCACCGTGCCCGGCATTGACAGGAATAAAAAAAACAGCAACCCGAAAACCAGTATTGATTTCCGAAAGGGCAGGATAGCGAAGCTTTTTTTAAATAGATATTGCACTTATACGTCCTCCTCGTTTAGCTGTACCCATAATTTTTTGCCTAACTGTATGGGATAAACGATAAAGTACCAGATCACAAACAATACCGACATGATAAAAATAATGGTGGTAAGAATGGAAATATCGTTATACAAACGGGTAATAAATCCTTCAAAAAAAGCGGCGAGTGCAAAAACCGGCATCAGGCCGATCATAATTTTAACGCCATCTTTGGCACCTTGTTTAAATGCAGCCATTCTTTTGATGGTTCCGGGAAATAAAAAACTTTTTCCCAACACAAGGCCCGCGGCACTGGCCAGTATGATCGCAGTTATTTCCAGCGTGCCATGTACAAAAACAACCAGCCAGAAATCAAGACCAAAACCTCTTGCTGCAAAAAACTGATCAAAAGTGCCCAGCATTACTGCATTCTGTATGGAGAGGTATAAACTGGGTATGCCACAAAAGATGCCGGAGACAAACATAAGGAGTGATACCCTGATATTATGTATCATCAGGCTTATCCAGCTTAAAAAAGCATTGCCATTTTCATAAATTCCAAATGGATTTCCTTTGGCAATATTTTCCTGGGTCTGGTCAACATAATTATCGCCAAAAATTCCCCTGGCAACACCTTCATCTTTTGCAGAAGTAAAATAGCCAATAATAAAAAATACCAGAAAAAAAATAAAAGCAAATAAAACAACCCGGTGATGTTTACGGATAGTTAAGGGCAAATCATATTTCCAGAAAGTGATAAGCCGGTTCGATTCTTCTTTCCTGTTCTTATAAATATCCAGGTATATTTTAGAAGCCTGTGCATTAATAAAGCCGGTGACTTTGCCCGAGGGATAAAATGTTTTTGCATAAGCCAGGTCATCCACCAACTGCGTAAAATCTGCGGCCATTTCATCCGGGTTGTCTGATGGTTGCTCCTGGTTCTTCAACCAGCGCTTTTTATTCTTTTTTATAAACAGGGCTTCTCTCAAGATCGCTTATTTGGGTTGTAAAATACTCCTTTTTGCAACAGGTGAAAGCAGACTGTCAAAATAAAATTCATTTAAATCAATTTCTTTAAGCCGGATACCATTCTGAAATTAAAGAAGAATGAACAATTTAACAATTAGTGGCGATTGGCTTTAAGCAACCTTAAAACGGAACCACATAGAAACATAGCCCACATAGTAATAAACACATAGAATTCTATGTGAAATTCTATGTTTCTATCTGCCTCCTATGTGGTTCAAAAAGATTATAGCGTTAGTTATCGCGTTAGTCGTTTAACAAGGAACACCGTGTTTTGAGGAATCCCAGCAGTCATTTATTTGTTTTGTTTAAAATGTTGATCAAAAAAATACTAATTTGACCCCTTAAATAATAACCCGGCCCATGTCGGTAATAAAAGTACCTACCAACTTCAATATTGATGTAGAATTTGAGATCCCGGAATTTTACAGACGATTGATCTCCCTCCTTATTGATGTGGTGATTGAATACTTCTACCTAAGAATAGCGGGGGAAATTTATACCAGTATTGCAAGAAACAGCGGTTGGAACACCGACACGCAATACAACCTTCAGGCAGTTGGGCTACTTCTCCTTTTACCTGTATTACTTTATCATATCATCATGGAAATAACCATGAATGGCCAAAGTATTGGGAAAAAAATTATGGGTATCCGGGTTGTAAACGAAATTGGTGGCCGACCAGGCATCAGCCAGTTTCTTATCCGATGGTTACTCCGGGTTTCGGACCTATGGATTGCCCTTCTACTTTTTTTGATCATCAGCAATCCTGATCTGGGCCGGGACATGGAAACGACTTTTATCGTTTTAGCGGCTTTGGGGTTTTTAATTACTGATATTGTATTAGTAGTTTCCTCTAAAAAAGGGCAACGGATAGGTGATATCCTGGCCAAAACAATTCTTATCCGTATCAATACCAAAAGTAATATTGAAGACACAGTGTTTATTGATGTGGCAGATAATTATGTTCCATCATTTCCTCAAATAATGCAATTAAGTGACAAAGACATCAATGCCATTAAAAGCATTTTGGAAACAGCCAGTAAAAAGGGAGATTTTCATATGGCAGAAGCTGCCGGACAAAAAATAAAAACACACCTTAAAATTGAATCCAATATGTCACCATTCGATTTTTTAAATGTGTTGCTGAAAGATTATAATTATTTATCTACAAAATAAAAGAGGCTATCTTAAAAGGGTAAAGTGAAAGGGTTGCCACGAAGACTCAAAGACACTAATATTGGAATTTCAACTTCTCTTTACTTTGTGACTTTGCGCCTTAGTGGCAAAAAAATACTTTTGAGACAGCCTCTTGCAACTATTTTAAAATGGGCGCTGCATTACAGAGAACCCATAATACCAATCAGCATAAATAATAACATTATAATCATCATAATGGCCCAGAAAGCAAAATAATTTCTTGCTCCTGCAAATCCCGCATTCAAAGTGGCCTGGTCATTTGCCCTTAACCCCTGGTTAATTTTATTACCGGCATTCAACGCAAAAATGGAGCTGACGATAAAAATAAGTCCCATCAGGACATAAACCACCAAACCAGCATTCCCAAGCGAACTGGCACTTAATCCCGAACCACCTCTATAATACCTGCCGCTACTCTGGCTCAACAGTTGCTGGGCAATAATACCGAAAACAACACAAAGTCCACCGATTATAAGCCCAACGATCCCCAAAACCTTAGCCCATGAAGCAGCACTTCTGAGTGTGTAACTGTTCTGTGCATCAAGGTTCAGCTGAAATAAGGAGGTGTTTTGATTTTGTTCCATAATACAAAGGTTTTAGTGTATATAAATTTAATTACTTTTAACAGGGTAGCCAATTTTTTAACTCCTAAGTTACCCAGAAATATCAATAAGCCCTTGCAAATAATACACGCTGTGTAGATGGATTACCTGTCAAAATACATTTTCCCTCTTCCAGTTTATTATTCAGCGGAATGCATCGGATAGTCGCTTTTGTCTTTTCTTTAATTGCTTCCTCCGTTGCTGGACTGCCGTCCCAATGTGCGGCAATAAAACCACCTTTTTCATCCAGCAGTTTTTCAAATTCATCCCAATTATCTGCCGGGGTGATATGCTCGTCACGAAATGCTTTGGCTTTATTGAACATATTTCGTTGAATCTCCAGTAACAATCCGTCAGCATATTGAGCAATACCATCGAGACCTACCATCATTTTTTCTTTTGTATCCCGACGGGCAACTTCCACCACATTTTTTTCCAGATCCCTTGCACCTAAGGCTAATCGAACCGGCACTCCTTTCATTTCATACTCAGCAAATTTCCAACCCGGTCTGTTATTATCATTATCATCATACTTTACTCTTATTCCTAGATTTTTCAGGTTTGCCATTATCTCTTTGGCCTTTTCATCAATCAATGCTTTTTGTTCATCGCCTTTATAAATGGGTACAATTACCACCTGTAATGGCGCAATCTTTGGTGGCAAAATCAATCCCTGGTCATCACTATGCGCCATCACCAATGCACCTACCAATCTTGTACTTACTCCCCAGCTGGTTGCCCACACATATTCAAGCTGGTTTTCTTTATTGGAGAATTTTACGTCAAATGCTTTGGCAAAATTTTGTCCAAGAAAATGTGAAGTGCCTGCCTGTAAAGCCTTTCCATCCTGCATCAATGCTTCAATACAATAGGTTTCTACTGCCCCGGCAAATCGTTCGTTAGCAGTTTTTACACCACGAACCACGGGCACTGCCATAAACTCTTCGGCAAAAGTGGCATACACTTCCAGCATCCTTTCCGTTTCTTCTATTGCTTCCTTGTCAGTAGCATGAGCCGTATGACCTTCCTGCCATAAAAATTCAGTAGTACGTAAAAACAACCGGGTACGCATTTCCCAACGAACCACATTCGCCCATTGATTAATGAGTAAGGGAAGATCCCGGTAAGATTTTATCCAATCTTTATACGTATTCCAGATAATCGTTTCACTGGTAGGACGAATAATCAATTCTTCTTCCAGTTTTGCATCGGGGTCAACGATCACTCCTCCGCCGTTCGGGTCATTTTTCAACCGGTAATGCGTTACCACGGCACATTCTTTAGCAAATCCTTCCACATGAGCGGCTTCCTTGCTTAAAAAACTTTTAGGAATGAATAAAGGGAAATAAGCATTGACATGTCCGGTATCCTTAAACATTTTATCCAATGCAGCTTGCATATTTTCCCAAAGGGCAAATCCATATGGCTTAATGACCATACACCCTTTTACAGCGGAATAATCGGCTAATTCTCCTTTTAAAACAAGGTCATTATACCATTTCGAATAATCGGTTGCTCTAGAGGTAATCTCTTTGCTCATATTGCAGGTTGCTGGTTATTTGTTACTGGTTACTTTATATCCGGATTTTCCTTAAGAAACTAAGGTGTTCGATCAAGCTGGCTTATTCCACTCAGTATTATCAACCCCTTTAATAAAAAGATTTATTTTTTTACCCAACGTCTCTAATTTGGCGTGAAGATAATTATACAAAACTTCATCCTGAAGCGATTTCGTTTTAAACAGGTTTTCCAAATGATCTATCGTTTCATCATTTGAGCCAAGCGAATAAACCAAAAATTTTACAAACTCAGCTTTATATCTCTTCCTCCCATATCCTTCAACAATTGTTGACTTCACCGATTTACAAGATCTTCTGATTTGGCTTCCTTCCTCAAACATTTCAAATTTTGGAAGCTTAGTTAGTGTCATTTCATGAATAGATACAACCAATTCATCAGCCAACTTCCATATTTCCAGACTTTTATAACTCATTGCTTTAATTAAAACTCCACTTAAAAAATAAATAGTCACCGAACTTTGAGAAACCAGTAACTAATAACCAGCAACAAGCCACTTTTAATTTATTTTTAACAGGTGTTCGCGCAATATTTCACGAATCGGCTGAATCTTTGTGGTAGAAATGCAAACGATTGTGTTATTTTTTAAGTCGCACAAAAGTAGTAACTTCATTTTTAACCGAATAAACCTTTTGCCATGAAATCAAAAATTTTACTCCTGGCTGTAGTTGTTGCC
>JANMLJ010000408.1:0-2218 GCA_031372465.1 Chitinophagaceae bacterium
CTTCCCGCAAGGAAGGGGAGCAACACCCCGGATATCAATGGGCTGATCCAATGACATACCCTTTGTTAAAAAAATATGCTGAAGAAAACAGATCAAAGCCTACACTAGCAGAAGATGTACTGTGGAAACTTGTAAAAACAAAACAACTCGAAGGTCATAAATTCAGAAGACAGCACATTATGGGTACTTATATTGCCGATTTAGTTTGTCTCGATAAAAGATTAGTTGTTGAAATTGATGGGCTAATACACCAATTGCCTGAAAATATTGAATCTGATGAAATAAGAACAAAATGGTTAAACAAACAAGGCTTTAAAGTTTTAAGAATCACCAATGAGCAAGTATTAAACAAAACAGAACAAACTCTCGAATTGATTTCTTCAACTTTAAACAGTCAACCGAGCTTAAAAGAATCTTCAAACCTAAGTGCCCCCAGCGGGGGACAGGGGGCAGATTACATGGGTGCATTTGCCGTGACCATTCATGGTGCAAAAAAATACATTGATCAGTTTAATGATGATCATGATGATTATAATAAAATTCTTGTGCAAATATTAGCCGATAGGTTTGTAGAAGCTTTTGCAGAATGCCTGCATGAACAAGTAAGAAAAAAATACTGGGGCTATGAAAAAAATGAAAAACTGACCAATGAACAAATGATCCGGGAAGAATATAAAGGCATTCGCCCTGCACCCGGTTATCCGGCCTGTCCTGACCATACAGAAAAAATAAAGTTATTTGAACTGTTGAACGTTACTGAAAATATTGGTATCGAAATGACAGAAAGCCTGGCTATGAATCCACCGGCTTCTGTTTGCGGCTGGTATATTGCGCATCCGCAAAGCCATTATTTTGGTTTGGGAAAAATAAATAAAGACCAGTTGAAAGATTATGCTACACGTAAAGGGATGAGTATGGAGGAAGCAGAGAAATGGTTAAGACCGGTGTTGGAATAAATCTATTTCAAATATTTTCTAATAAAAGCCTTTGCATTTTTTTGAACAATTAATTTAGATTGGTGTTTCTCTGCATTGATTTCCGGCTGGTCTGAATTGTCAATTACAAAAGCCTCATCTGCTAATGCAAGTGCTTTTGGCAATAATTTAAAAGTTTTCGGATACCTGCTTTTAATCAATGATTCATCAACGTCATGTTGTCCCTGGCGAACTCTCAGTTTTACTCTTGCAATATTCAACTCAACATTATCTGTAAATACAAAATAGAGATAGGTCTTATAACCCATCTTCGTAGCTAGCGACAACAAATGTACTTTTGATATATGTGACATTACTGTTTCAAAACAGAAGGATTGACCGGTAAGTAATAATTTATTTACAAGATAGGTCGCTATAAAAGAAGCATGATAAGAATTGATCTTATTTTTGGCCAACCCAATCCTGAGTATTCCACTTTCAATCCTAATAGCTTTAAGAAAAGTTGGGTCATTTATTTTGCTCTCATATAGACCTGATTTTAAAATATGCTGTTTAAATTCTTCATCAGAGACTTTAACCCTATAAGCATTAAAATTAAAAACGGGTTTATTCCTGATCTCAGCTTCTATTTTATCTGCACTTACATAGATTTCAGTACTGATAATTCCTTTTGACCTGAGATGTTGGAAGAAGAAAGTTTTTCCCGATCCATTCGGGCCTGCAAACAACCTGAATCTTGGTTGTGACATTCTTTACCTGGATTTGATAATTACAGACGGATTTACTTCTTCTTCCCGATTATCTTTGTAAACAAAAAGAACTCTACCATTTTTGGAGATTGCAACCGGTAGGCCTTTACGAAAAGCCCTTCTTCTCGCAACTCTAGCTGCGGTTCTTATAGCAACTCGCAAAGAAGTAAGATCAGAAGTTAATCCGTTTTTCATTTTACTAAGTTACAGATATTTTAGCCCATCCGCAAAGCCATTATTTTGGTTTGGGAAAAATAAATAAAGACCAGTTGAAAGATTATGCTACACGTAAAGGCATGAGTTTGGAAGAAGCAGAGAAATGGTTAAGACCGGTGTTGGTGTAATTCTTATAATATATTTAATTGCCTGAGTTCAGTATTGAGTTGTGCCGGTAATTGAAAATGAATACTCCTGATCCCCAACGCCTCCGCAGCCTTTATATTTCTCAAATTATCATCTATAAATAAAGCTTCCTCTGCCTTCAGATTATACCGGTTCAATAATAATTGATAAAACTCAGGGGCGGGTTTCCTC
>JANMLJ010000435.1:0-3480 GCA_031372465.1 Chitinophagaceae bacterium
GGGGACCTGGCGGTGGAAATCGGCTTTGAAAGAATGAGTGAGATACAGGAAGAAATACTCTGGATATGTGAAGCAGCACATGTACCGGTAATTTGGGCAACACAGGTGCTGGAAAATTTAAACAAATCAGGGGTTGCTACCCGGTCTGAAGTGACCGATGCAGCACATGCTGCATTAGCTGATTGTGTGATGATCAATAAAGGAACGCACATAATAAAGACAATGGAAGTACTGCGGGATATCCTTACGCGGAGTGGCGGCCATCATGTTAAGAAAAGATTTACATTCCGTACACTGGCTATTGCAACAAGATTCATGACAAAATAGAAATTTCCGTTGCAAAATTAAATTCATCAGATATAAATCATCCATTACAAACCCACTTAATACTACAGTAACAATTCAGTAACATGTTGTTAAACTTGCTGGTTTAAGTTGCACTTTAAAATAAAAAATTTATGAAGTGTAACAAAGTTTTATTGATGATTATCACAATCTTTCTGCTTACTTCCTGCAAAAAATCAATTGAACCAGCGGAACAAAGCGAAAACCCTTCTTCGTTTGAACAAATTGGCTTATTGGATATTGGTAATACGGGGGCTGCTGAAATTTCATCGTATTGTAGTAAAACAAAAAAACTATTTGTTGTAAATAATTCTTCCGGTAATAACAAGATTGATGTAATTGACTTTTCCGATCCGGCAAACCCGGTATTCCTGACTAGCATTAATGTGGCCGCCTATGGTGGTTTGGTAAACAGCGTTGATGTAAAAAACGGAAAGCTGGCAGCAGCCATTGAAGCTGTTCCAAAAACAGACCCCGGAAAAGTGGTGGTTTTTGAAACGGGCAACTATTCAGTTGTCAGCATCATTACTGTCGGTTCATTACCTGATATGATCACCTACAGCCCGGATGGGAAATTCATTTTGACAGCAGATGAAGGTGAACCAAATAGCAATTATTCAATAGACCCGTTGGGAACTGTTTCCATTATTTTAGTAAATGATAATTATTCGGTTACCAAGATTGACTTTTCATCCTTTTCTTCTATGGAGGCTGGTTTAGTAAGCCGTGGCCTCCGTAAGTTCGGACCTGGTGCATCCTTTGCACAGGATATGGAACCGGAGTATATTACTGTATCTGAAGATTCAAGAACAGCCTGGGTTACTTTGCAAGAGAACAATGCTATTGCCAGGATAAATCTGATTACGAACTTGATCACTGATATTTACCCGCTGGGATTTAAAAATTATAATCTAAGCGGAAATACAATAGATCCCAGTGACAGACCTCTTGGTACCTTATCCTTTAATCAATGGCCGGTTTATGGTATTTATATGCCTGATGGTATCGCTGTCTTGCCTGCAATAGGGAATGATATTCCTTATCTTTTTACCGCCAACGAAGGGGACGCAAGAGAGTATAGCACTTTTACAGAAGAAATGCGAATCGGTTCTGTGGCGTTGGATCCGGTACTATTTCCAAATGCCACTACTTTGAAATTGCCGGAAAATCTGGGGCGATTGACTATTACAAGAACACTAGGTGATATAGATAATGACAATGACTACGACGCACTTTATTCTTTGGGTGCCCGTTCATTCAGTGTATGGAATGGAAACACCGGTGCATTGGTATTTGACAGTAAGAATGAATTGGAACAAAAAGCAGTAATGGCTAACTTCTATGATGATGACAGAAGTGATAACAAAGGGGTGGAGCCGGAAGGAATCGCCATCGGTGAAGTAGGAAAAAGAATGCTGGCATTTGTCGGAATGGAAAGAGCCGATGCAGTAGCTATTTACGATGTATCTAATCCGCAACAACCCGTTTTTCTTCAAATATTGGCTACTGGCGACGCCCCGGAAGGCGTTTTGTTCATTTCTTCTAAGGATAGCCCGAATAAACGAAGCCTATTAGTGGTAAGTTCAGAGAATGATGGAGTGATCAGGGTATATTCCCCTTCAGTCAATTAAAAATTGCTTAAATTTCTTAAACCTTCTGCTTTTTATGCAGGAGGTTTTTTAATTTGGCAGATAAATTGTTTCTGATGAAGACATTTTTGTTTGTCTTTATAGTTATGTTATTCTGTTCCTGTGGTGGTCCCGGATCTGTCATCAGCAAACAACTATCCGGCAGTGATAGCCTGGTTATACATTTTAATATACCTCAAACAAATAATATTGATAAAACAGTTACAACCACAGAGAATGCCGCGATTAAAAAACTAATTAATTATGTGGATAGTAAATCTACCGAAGCCTACAAATGTGGTTATGACGGCAATTTATTATTTTATAAAAAAGGAATATTGCAGGGTGATGTGTCGTTCAATTATTCAGGAGAAGGGTGTCATCATTTTATTATGCTGGTTGATGAAAAACTTACAGCTACCAGTATGAGCAATGAAGCAGCCAATTTTTTACAGAGTCTGGCTGAAGGCAAAAGCTGGTATTAATCCCTTTTTGAATCTAATGTAAAACCGACGGAAGTGCCAATCCCTTCTGTACTCCGCACATGTATCGTTTGCCCATGTGCTTCAATAATATGTTTGCAAATAGCCAAACCAAGCCCGCTACCCGTTACATCTATACTGCGGCCTTCATCGGTACGATAGAATCGTTCAAAGAGACGTGGCAAATGCCGTTCATTTATCCCAATACCATCATCCGTTATTTCAATCAGGATATGTTTGCCATCCGTATTATACATGCTGGCGGTAATATTCCCTCCCTGTCTGCCGTATTTAATAGAGTTCTCAATAAGATTTGTAAATACCTGCCGCAGCTTTTCTTTATCAGCAAATACATTTAAGGGTGATTCACATCCTTTCTTAATGGTACAATTAATATTATACACATCTGCTTTTATTGTTAAGCTTTCAAAAACTTCTTTCACTATATCCTGTATTACAAAATTCTGTTTGTATAAAACCAATTCGCCTCTTTCTAAACTGGATATTTCATCAAGATCATTTAAAAGATGAGTAAGCCGGTCAACATTCCTGGATGCTTTCTCCAGGAATTTTTTATTGACTTCCGGATTGACTAATGCACCGGCTAATAAGGTATCTACATATCCCTGAATGGCAAATACCGGTGTTTTAAATTCATGCGAAAGATTTTGTAAAAATTCTTTACGAAACTGTTCATTGCGTCGAAGTAGCTGCATCTCTTCTTCATTCCTGGCAGCCCATTCTTCCACATCCTCCCTTACTTCATCTATACTTTTTTGCGGCAATACATATTTGTAATATGTTTCTTCCTTCGGTGTGGCTTTGGTTTTATTAATAAATTTATAAATGAGTTTTATTTTGCGGTAGATAAAACGTTCAAGCATAAATGAAATAAGCAGATAACTGCCGGAAAAAATAATGGCAAGACAAATAAGTCCGATCCACCAACTTTTTTCTACCAATCCAATCAGAATGCTGATAGGTACTGCTAATACCAATGCACTAAAAGCTGAAAGCTGTTTGGG
>JANMLJ010000450.1:0-8674 GCA_031372465.1 Chitinophagaceae bacterium
GTAAAAGTTGTTCCACCTATTCCCTGAATATCAAACTGGTCAGCTTTGTCTTGTGTTGGATTATTGTAAACTTTAAATACCTGTTGACCCATTGGTTTAATTCTGGTACTGATAGTTTCACTTTCCTGTGCTGAAACACTAATTGTGCCAATTAAAGTAAAACACAGAAAGTAGAAAAAATATTTCTTCATAATTTATTATTTGCTAAAAATAATTGTTGTTGAGATCAATTTGCGGTTGTAAAAGTAAGAAAAAAAAGCCTTTTAATGGGTTGAATAATTGTTGTGTTTGTAGTTGTCACTGAATCGCAGGAGCCCTGTTTTATACAGATTATAGTTCATAAACAGGTCTAATTATTGAACCACAATAGGCACATATAACACATAAGAAAAACACATAGAAGACTTTATGTGTCAACCTATTGTTTTCTATCTTTTTATGTGGTAAAAGTAAAATGATATCATAATTTTATGGAACTACCTATGAAGTATAAAAGATATTATGTCAATTTTCAACTGAATTGGCCCTTCACTTGTAACTCAAAATGAGTCAGTTGCTAAATAACTTTCCCTTTCCATTTGCCACTCCTGATATACCAGTAAGATAGACCAAAAATACTTATCCAGTATAGCCATTCACTCATCCATCCCCAGGTAATGGAAAGGTTATATTTTTCTAAAATCAAATACACATAAATGCAATAAAGAGTAATAGTGATTAGCTCAATAAAAAAGGTAACACGGCTGTTACCGGTTCCGGTTACTGCATTCAGCCATATCACCGAAAAAGACATCATCACCATGGCCAGTGTTACTATCCGTACTACCGGAATAGCGGCATGGATAAAAACTTCATCCTGTCCAAATATTGATAAAAATACATTGGGAAAGAGATTGATAAGTGCCGCAATAATAATAGCAAGACCGGTACTTAACGTTGCAATTTTTCGTAACAGCCGGTGAATTTCTTCTTTTTTCCCCTGACCTATAAGATTACTAACCATGGTAGAACTGGTGGCAGCAAATGCCCAGGTAAAGCAACCGACCAATCCAAATATGTTGCGCATAACATTGGAGACAGCAAGGGCCATTTGCCCATGATGTTCAATCAGTATATAAAAGAATTCCCAACTGATAATACTAATGGCTAATTGAAAAATTAATGGTAAAGAGATAGATAAAATTTGTTGGGTATATTCTTTGTTCCATTTTAAATGATTAAAGATGTCAAATTTTTGACCAATGCCTTTGTAATGAATAACAATAAAAATGACAAACATTCCGATGAATTCAGCAATAATAGATGCAATGGCTGCACCGTTTAATCCCATTTCCGGAAAACCAAAATGTCCGAAAATAAAAAGATAATCAAAAACTATATTGGCAATGGTCTCGGCCAAAGTACCTGCTACAAGATAACGGCTGTTATTTGTTCCTACCAATAAAGCATTTCGCATCTGATAGATATACAAAAACGGTAAACCCCATATCCTTATTTGTAGAAATTGTATAGCATCTTTGGCTGTTTCGGATGAATGAAGTACGCTTTTCAGAATCAAGGGGGCTACCAGCCAGGTCAGTAAAATACCAATGACCGCAATGATCAGTGAAATAAAAACACCTTGCCCGAATATTTTTCCAATTTCAGCAGGCCTGTTTTCGCCAGCCCTTCTCGCAATTAATGTTTGCAAACCACTATTCAGGCCAAAACCGATCATTGCAAAAATGAGATAATAAACTCCGGTGATACTGGCGGTTGCCAATGCTTTCTGGCTATAATGACCCAGGAATATATTATTAGTGATGAAATTGAACTGAGGTACCAGTATGGCGAGACTTATCGGCAGCGCAATTTTTAAAATCTGCCGGTTACTGATTTCAACTTGTAAATTATTATGTACTGCTGCTATAGCCATAAATGTCGGGAGTGCATCAGGTTTAAAAATTTCACGCAGCTTACAAAGAGAAAGTAGATAATATTTGCGAAAATGCTCTGCGATCCCAGCGTCCTCTGCGTGAAACTGAGAAACTCCTGAAAGTTGGCAAACCTACGATATTTAAATTTTGTTTATTATTGCAGGTCTTGAAAACAATAAAGTGAAACAATTATTACACATAGAAAATAAATTCACCGGCAACGATCCGCAAGTATTGTCGCTGAGTGTGGGGCAAAAGCACGCTGGCTTTGCTATTACCAGTAAATCCGGTTTGGACGTATACCAATTGGCAGTATGTAGTACAGATAATCCGATAGCTATCGGGTGGAATGAAAAGGAGATGAAGGAATTCTTTGCTGCTTATCCAATGTTAAACAATATTTTTTATACCGTCAACCTGTCTTATGATTTTCCTGAAAGCATCTTCATCCCTTTCAGCGAATATAAGCAGGAAGATTCCGGACTTTTATTAAATACGATGTTTGGCAATAGAAATAATGCGCTGGTAGTTGCTGAATTAATTACTGAATGGCAACTTTATAACATTTATGCTATTCCCAAAGATATCGGTGATTGGCTTGGAGATAAATTTCCCACTGCACAATGCAGGCACCAGTATTCAACGGGTATTAATAATATTAATACAGCTGATGAAAATGGATATCTGAATATTGAATTCCGGAAGGATGATTTCACCCTTATTGCATCAAAAGGGAATCATTTATTGCTGGCACAAACTTTTGATTATGCAACTCCCGGAGATGTTATTTATGCATTATTAAAAACCTGTAAACAATTTTCATTGTCGCAGGAACTGGTACAGGTAGTACTCACCGGATTGATAGATATGCAGTCAAATTTATATAAAGAGTTGTATCAGTATTTTTATACGATCAGATTCAGGGAAGCAAGCTGGCAGGCAGGTAATGAATTTCCGGCTCATTTTTTTACTTTACTTAATGACCTGGCATTATGCGCATCATAGGAGGAGAACATGGAGGAAGAAAATTTAATCCGCCGGCCAAAATGCCGTTTACAAGGCCTACAACGGATATCGCCAAGGAAGGATTATTTAATGTGCTGCAACACAACCTGGATTTTGATGGGTTAAAAACACTTGATTTATTTGGTGGAACCGGCAGTATAAGTTACGAGCTTGCATCAAGGGGAGTTGAAGACCTTACAATAGTGGAGAAAGATAATTCCATGTATGAATTTATTAAAAAAACTTCCATCGAATTACGCCTGACAACTATAAAAGCCATTAAAATGGATGTTTTTAAGTTTATCAATCAGTGCACAGAAAAGTTTGATTTCATTTTTGCCGGCCCTCCTTATGCCTTAACAGCAATTGACGATTTGCCTAAACAAATATTTGAAAAAAAATTACTGACAAAGAACGGTTTGTTTGTATTGGAGCATACTCCGCGAAATATTTATACTACTTTTCCATTTTTTAAATCGGAAAGAAATTATGGAACAACCGTTTTCTCTACTTTTATAGAGAACAGGGAATTATGAATAAGAAAGAGTTAAGAAAATATTTTAGCGAAAAACGAAACGCACTCTTGCCTGTTGAACAGTCAAAGCTGGATGATCTATTGCTGATACAATTTCAAAAAGTGGCACTTCCATTTATTTCACAATTACTTTCATTCTGGCCAATTGAAGAAAATAAAGAACCCAATGCGCATTTACTTACTGACTACCTGGAGTTCAAATACCCCGGGCTTAAAACAGGATATCCAAGGATAGATATTTTTATGGATGAAATCATGGCGGTATCAACGGATGCTGAAACAAGTTTTCTAAAAAATGAATTCAATATTTATGAACCAGAAGAAGGAACCTGGATTGATCCTGCTGAAATAGACCTTGTTCTCGTACCGCTTCTGGCTTTTGATAAAAAAGGGTATCGGGTTGGGTATGGCAAAGGATATTATGATAAATTCCTAGCGGGTTGCTCTAAACATTGTATTAAGGCTGGGTTCTCGTATTTTGACCCCGTTGATGAAATACCAGATAAGGCTGATTTTGACGTACCTTTAAACCTTTGTATTACGCCGCAAACCGTTTATGTTTTCTAATTTCTTTCTCAAATCTTTCCGGATTCTTTTACTGCCATTTGCCCTGTTGTACTGGTTGGGTATCGCTATACGAAACTGGTTATATGACAAAAATGTTTTCAAATCATCCAGTTTTGGATTACCGTTGATTTGTGTTGGCAATTTATCAGTTGGAGGAACCGGCAAATCACCAATGGTTGAATACCTGGTTTCAAAATTGAAAGGAAAATTTAACGTGGCGACTTTAAGCAGAGGTTATAAACGAAAAACAAAAGGCTATGCATTAGCCAACGCAGGTAGTACTGCTTTGGAAATTGGCGACGAACCTATGCAGTTTCACCTAAAATTTCCAGATACGCCGGTTGCTGTTGGTGAAGAACGATTATTGGCTATTCCGCAGTTATTGCATGACAGGCCCGCAACACAGGCTATTATTTTGGATGATGCTTTTCAACACCGGTCAGTTAAATGCGGACTCAATATTTTATTGACGGAGTGTAATAATTTATTTCCCAGCGATTTTTATCTGCCTACCGGAGACCTGCGTGATTTAAAAAGAAGCTATAAAAGGGCAGAAATTATTGTAGTAACAAAATGCAATCCCGATATTACTGCGGCAGAGAAGCAAAAGGTGATAAAGGAAATTAAACCGTTGCCACATCAATACATATTTTTTACCAAAATTGAATATGGTAATATTTATCATATCTGCAGTAGCGAAATATTAGAACTTGCTGCAAAAACCGAAGTGTTATTAGTAACGGGGGTAGCTAATCCAAGACCGTTGAAAAATATGCTTGAAAAATTGAGTAGTAGTTATCTTATGATCAGGTATGCAGACCATCATATCTTTACTATTGATGATTTGAATGAAATCCGGGAAAAATTCACAAAAATGGTAACAAAAGATAAAATTATTCTTACTACCGAAAAAGATGCAGTTCGCCTGATTAAATTCGCTGCTGAAATTATTGATTTACCATTTTACGTTATTCCATTCCGTCACCAATTCCTCTTTGATGAGGAAGCCCGGTTTGATAAACTGGTATTTGGATTTATTGAAAACTTCAGAAAAACAACTTAGTACCAAATTATGGGAAGAAAAAATTCAAAAACAAAAAAGAATAAAGAAAAAAGTCGTCCTTCTTCATCCGGCAAAATATTCAAAGGAAAGTTGGATATCACCCGGTCAGGAATGGGTTTTATCACTATTGAAGGAATGGATATTGATATCCTGGTAAGACCCGGAGATTTTAACACTGCTTTAAATGGTGACATGGTCAGTGTTGCCATTAAAGAAATGAGAAGTAGTGGCAGTCGCATGCAGGGGGTTGTAAGGGAAGTGTTGCACCGTAAAAGGACAGAATTTATAGGGCATCTGCAGATGAATAAGGGGTTTGCTTTTTTTATTGCTGAAATGGATAAACCAATGCCGGATATTTTTATTCCTTTGACAAGTATTAATAATGCAAAAGAGAATGACAGGGTAGTGGTACGGCTGATACAATGGGAGAACGATGGCAAGCGGCCGGTTGGCGAAGTGATAACGGTGCTGGATGCCACCAATAGTAATGATGCTGCTATGAAAGAAATTTTGCTGGATGCCGGGTTCCCGCTTCAATTTCCTGACGATGCCTTAGAAGTGGCTGCCAGGATTCCTGATTCAATATCAACGGAAGAAATCAACAAGCGAAATGATATCAGGGAAATATTTACTATAACTATTGACCCCGTAGATGCAAAAGATTTTGACGATGCAATTTCATTTCGCAAACTTAAAACCGGTAATTATGAAATTGGCATTCATATAGCTGACGTGAGCCATTATGTAGAACCAGGAACTGCGTTGGATGCGGAAGCCTATCACCGGGCCACTTCTGTTTATCTACCCGACAGGGTTAATCCGATGTTGCCTGAACATATATCAAATTTTCTTTGTTCACTCAGGCCAAATGAAGACAAACTGACTTTTTCTGCTATTTTTCATATCTCACCAAAAGCGGAAGTAAAACAATACTGGTTGGGTAAAACAGTTATTCATTCTGACCATCGCTTTACCTACGAAGAAGTACAGGAAACAATAGAAACTCAGGCAGGCCTGTATGCAGAAGAAGTCCTGATATTAAATGATCTTGCACAAAAATTCAGAAAGAAGCGTTTTAATAATGGAGCAATTAATTTCTCTTCTCAGGAAGTACGATTTAAACTGGATGAGAAGGGCGATCCGATTGGTATCATGATAAAAGAAAGTAAAGAATCACACCAGTTGGTTGAAGAATTGATGCTACTTGCCAACAGAACAGTAGCGGAGAATATTTCAAAAATAAAAATCAATAGTAAGCCCATTCCATTTCCTTATCGTACCCATGACGATCCGGATGAAAAGAAATTACTTCCATTTGCCGCTTTTGCCAAAAAATTCGGACATAAATTCGACACATCATCGCCAGACACCATTACTTCTTCTTTTAACCAATTATTAAAAGATGTGCATGGAAAACCAGAACAACATGTACTGGAACAATTAGGCATTCGCACGATGGCAAAAGCAAAATATACAACGGAGAATGTAGGACATTATGGTTTGGGTTTTGAACATTATTGTCATTTTACTTCTCCCATCCGGCGTTACCCCGATGTACAGGTACACCGGATTCTGGAGGATGTTTTAAATAATAAGATTAATCCGGATAAAAAGCTGGAGGAAAAATGTAAACATACGAGTGAGCGGGAACGGTCTGCCATGGAAGCCGAACGAGCTGCCAATAAATATAAGCAGGTTCAATACATGAAGAATTACCTGGGTGAAGATTTTGAAGGAATTATCAGTGGGGTAGCAGGTTTTGGTTTTTGGGTAGAAACAGTCGAACATAAATGTGAAGGTTTAATAAGTATAAACAGTTTGCTGGAGTATGATGAATTTCGTCATGTAGAATCAGATTATTGTCTGGTAGGTCATCGAAGCGGGAAGAAATTCAGCATGGGAGATAAGGTAATGATTAAAGTAGTAGCGGCTAATCTTACCAAAAGACAATTAGATTATGAGTGGGTGGTGTCTGATGAATTTGCTACAGAAAAAACAAATAAGGAAAAGGGGAAAAAGAAAAAATGATGAATACATTTCACGCAGAGTACACGGAGGACGCTGAGGAATACAAGAAATTATTTACGTTGGATCGTTGAGAAGGTTTAAATTTAACCTTATGGAAATAAATGATATCACATCTATAATCATAGAAGAGAGTATTTATATTCATAGGGAATTAGGACCAGGGCTACTTGAATCAGTGTATGAAGAGGTGTTGTCTTACAGATTAGCTAAAAGAGGACTTTTTGTTGAAAGACAAAAAGGAATTCCAGTTATTTTTGAAGAGGTTAAAATGGAAGTTGGATTCAGGGCAGACCTGATAGTTGAAAAAAAGGTAATCGTAGAGCTAAAGTCAATAGAAATAATACCACCAGTACACTATCGAAAAGTTGTAACCTACCTCAAACTGAGTAACCTAAAAGTAGCTTTAATGATTAATTTTTATGAAGAATTACTCAAAAATGGAATTAAACGAATTGTAAATAATTATTAACCCTCTGCGAGCCCTGCGTCCTCTGCGTGAAACTCTACAATTATGCAAAGCTTCGAACTCCTTTCCCAAAAATTCGCTTTATACTTTGATAAACGGCATTTTCCTGCCGAACCTTCTTCGTTATATGATCCCAATGAATATTTTCTGAAATTGGGTGGTAAAAGAATTCGTCCGGTACTCTGCCTGATGGGCAATGAGCTTTTTGATAACATTAAAGAAGATGCCTGGCATGTAGGAACAGCGATTGAACTCTTTCACAATTTCACCCTGATACATGATGATATAATGGATAAAGCCCCTTTGCGCCGGGGTATGGTGACTGTTCATACTAAATATGGAGATAGTACAGCGTTGCTTGCGGGTGATGTTATGTTGGTTGCCGCTTATGAGGAACTTAATAAAATAAATATTGAATACCTGCAATCCATTCTCCGCCTTTTTAATAAAACGGCCAAAGAAGTTTGTGAAGGACAGCAAATGGATATGGATTTTGAGAAAATGGATATGGTTAGTTTTGATGCCTACCTGAAAATGATAGAACTTAAAACGTCCGTCGCACTTGCTGCTAGTTTACAAACAGGAGCCATTTTGGGTGGAGCAGGAGAGAGAAATCAACATCTATTATATGAGTTTGGCAAAAAACTGGGTATTGCTTTCCAGGTACAGGATGATTATCTGGATGCATTTGGGGACCCTCAGAAATTTGGCAAACAATTAGGTGGCGACATCCTGGCCAATAAAAAAACGTTTTTGTTGCTGCATGCTTTAGAAACAGCTTCATCAGTCCAACAACAAGAACTTAAAAATTTATTATCCAATAATGTTGATGATAAAATAGAAAGAGTATTACAAATTTTTCATGATTGTAAAGTAGATGAATGGGCTTTGCAATTAAAAAATAAATACCTGGACGAAGCTTTTTCTCACCTGGAAGATATTGCTGTACTTTCTAAAAGAAAAGAACCACTTAAAGAGTTAGCTCATTTCCTTGTTAAACGGGAGCATTAATTTGTAAGGGATGCTGCCTCTTTTTTCCTTTTTACAGTTTATAGGTAGTGTCACTGATTGATAATTTTCACGCTGAATACGCA
>JANMLJ010000455.1:0-9090 GCA_031372465.1 Chitinophagaceae bacterium
CTTTTATTGAAATATTGAAAAAAACTTCTTCTATCAATAAAGACCAGGAAGAAATTATCAGGAAACGCTTCAGGGAAAATGAAAAGTAAATATTAACGAAGAAGTGTCACAGTTCCTTTCTGAAAATAAACCTTACCTGTGTAATCTATGGCCTTTACCGTCCACACAAATGTGCCGGTACTCTGTGCAAGGCCTTTTATTTTTCCATCCCATCCATCACCATTTATTTTTGTGCTGAACAGTAATTGCCCCCAGCGGTTATAAATACTGAAATTATCAATATTTTTTATTCCCACGGCTAATGGCCGCAACCTGTCATTGGTGCCATCATTGTTAGGTGTAAATGCAGAAGGAACATAAATTATTGGTTGTGTTTTAAAAACCTTTATGGTGATATTGGCGGAATCCTTACAGCCCTGCGGATTGTATGCAAATAGTTTATAGCGTATACCAGTAGATGGAAAGGGGAAAATGGCAACCGGATTAGCAATATCAGCAGCAGAAAGATAGGTAGATGGTATCCAATCATAATTAATGCCACCTGTTGCAGTTAATTGCAATGGTTGATTGGCAATTACGGCCGTATCATTTCCGGCAGAAACTTTCATTTTAGGAAGAACGGTAACGCGAATAGTATCCCAACTGGGCTTGGGGCAGCCTCTTGTATCAAAAACTGTTAGCACATAGTTGGTGGTGCGCGGAGGATAACTTAGCGGGTTTAAAATATTGGCGTTACTCAAAAGGTTTACCGGAGTCCATTGCCAGGAGCTGGCATTGGTTATTCCGTTTAATTGTGCAACGGTATTATTACAAATAGAAAAATCAGCACCTGCATTTACCAGCGGATAGGGAACTGTAGTCACTATGATATTGTCTGTAGCCGAACATCCGCCAATACGGGCAGTAACCTGATAATTATTAAGAACAATATTGCTGATTACTAAAGGATTTTTTACCAGCGGATTAATAAATGAGGCAGCAGGAGTCCAGTCATATTGTAAGCCATCCGATACCGTACGAAGTTGTATCGTATCGCCACGGCAAATAGTAGTATCAGCCATTGCCTGAAGGGAAACGCCGTTTACTACATTGATCAGTATTGAATCGCTATTAAGACATCCGTTGTTGTCAAGGTTCACATAGTACCTCGTGTTTGTTAACGGCGAAACAGTTGGAGAAGATGTATTAGCATTAATAATATTTACCGGTGGTGTCCAGCTAAAATTACCGGCACCACTTGCCTGTAATACCAGATTATCATTTTTGCAAATCACGGTATCCCTGAAAAGCAGACCAAGGGGAGGCCTGTCAATAATAGAAATATTTTTATTGATAGTATCTCTGCATCCCCGGGTATCTGTTGCTATTAACCGTACTGTTTTTATGCCCATAGCAGGATATATGTAGGTGGGATTTGGCAGCCTTGAACTATCAGCAGCAGATGATGATTCACCAAAATCCCATTTCCAGGAGTTGGGGGTACCAAGAACTGAAGTAGAATTGTCAAGAAAAATGGTGGGTTTGTTAAAACAAATACCCGTAGAAAGGAAGTCAGGAATAAATCCGGGAAACACTCTTATCTGTGCCGTCGTAGAATCTGTACATGGTTGATTTCTGTTGATAATAAGTTTTACCGTATAAACACCGATGGTAGAAAAAGTATACGTTACTGTTGGACCTGAAGTACTGTAAATAATATTATTGGCGTTATTTAAAAATTCCCAGTCTGTAGAAACTATTAAAGGGCTGTTTGACAGATTTCCTATTGTTAGTGTTTGTGAATTGCGGCAAAGCATATACTCCGGCAATAAACTTGCTGCGGCAATATCGCAATCTGCTATATTTATCTGTAAATCTTTTCGCTGCCTGGCAATTACTACTCCGTTTCTTACTTCCTCCACACAAACAGTAACTACATAAATGCCGACATCGGGGGCAATACCGGTAATAAGACCTGTCGCAGAATTTATTTGTACCAATGGACCAAGTGGGGCAAATTCAGTAAAGGGTGAACCATAGGGTACCTGTTGAAATGGGGGAGTTCCTGTAGGAGATGCACCGCCGCCACTGCTGGTATTGCTATTATAAGCCGTACAAAAAGAATATCGTAGTTCATCATTATCTGCATCCTGCGCAGCAAAACTGTAGGAAAAATTATTGTTGGCACATACTACTACCAGGTCGCTGCCAATAAAATTGGCGCTGGTATTTTGCGGACCATTGACAACGGTAGTGCCAGGAATTTCTGCAGAATAAGTAGCGCCTAGATTACCAACAGAAGCAACATTAGCGATACCATTAATCCGGAAATTTACCTGGCTGGCTAAGATATAGCCCAATGAGGAAGGAGGCAACGAAACAGCGAACGAATAAAAAGCAACATCGTAACAAACAGCAGGTGGATTGCTGATACAGGGATCTGGATTGGTAATGGTAATATTCGTGGTACTTGAAATTTGCACGGGCATATCATTTACCCGGACATTGTTAGTTTTATCAAAAATGGAAATGATGGTTGGATTGGGGAACTGGCGGCCACTGCCACAACGTTGAAATAATTTCAAGGTAACCGTATATTGATAAAGGCCATTATTGATACCATTAAACACATAGTACATCTCACCTCCGGTAATATGACTGGCTTTTACAGAAAAAGTAAGCAGGATAATTAATAGGAGAAAAAATGAACGCCTTTTCATTCAAACTGTTTAAAGTACCGGAAGACCATATCTAAATATACGCCTATTAACGCATAGGCGGAAGGGCTGGTTGCTTGTACTTTAGTAATTCATTCAACTCTAATATGGAAGGAAAGATCTTTTACTTACGGATACATTTTGGTAGAATAAAAACCTTGCAACGATGAATTAAATTTTATCCAGCTTTGTTTTTTATCGGCAACCCTGATTACGCATAAACTATCTTAACACTTTAAAAGAGCGAAAGCTATTATGCAGGTTAACAATTGAAGATTTAACAATGCCTGAACTTTTATGGTATGTAATAAATATTTATCTTAGTTGTCAATTAAACACTATGAAAAAAATAATAGCACTTTTGTTGTTAGTACCATTCTTTTCTGCAGCACAGGATACTACAGCAACGGCATGTAACCTGATTAAAGAAACAGACCCTTTTACCAAAGAAACCAGGCTTTCCTCCGGCTTTATCAATCTCAGAGGGGGCTCTATGTCAATTGATGCGGATAGTAAAGAGATTGATGTTTTGTTTTCAATAGCAGGTACCGACAAATGTTTTGATAATAACAGCATGGCTGCTATCTTTTTTGATGGGGTAAAAACAAAGTTTACTTCCCGTAACGGCGGAACCATGAACTGCGAGGGGCTGTTTCATTTTATATTTAAAAACACACCGTTAACGAATACCTTACTCCAAAAAATAATGACGCAAAAACTCAACCAGATTATTTTTACGGGAAATAATAAAAAAGAATCGTTTTTTACAATCCCCCCCGCTGATCAGGAAAAATTAATGGTGATGACCAGCTGTTTGGTGAATGAAGCAAAATTGCTGATCAAATAAAAAACCCCATTCGCAACAAATCGGTTTTCGTTCTAAAGCCTCATCGTTTTTTCTATCCTTCTCAGGCGATGTGTCGGATATCCTTGTGAACTGGGGCCGTGTCAATCGCCGTGTTGTGGAGCTGAAGTACAGATTAACGCCGAGTCCACTATGTACACAAAGCCGGGTCCTTCTCAGGCGATGTGTCGGATAACTTTGTGTGCTGGGGCTGTAACACTCGCCGTACTATGGAGCTGAATTCAGTTGTAAATTGTGTATGCCTGTAAAACGACAAATTACACAAACAGTGGAGTATATTTCCTTCTCAGGCGATGTGTCGGATAACTTTGTGTGCTGGGGCTGTAACACTCGCCGTACTATGATGCAGATTTAAGTTGTAAATTGTACAATGCCTGTTAAACGACAAATTACAGAACCAGATGGTATATATTTCCTTCTCAGGCGATGTGTCGGATGGCCTTGTGTACTGTGGCTGTGGCACTCGCCGTACTATGATGCAGATTTAAGTTCTAAATTGTACAATGCCTGTTAAACGACAAATTACAGAACCAGATGGTATATATTTTATCACTTTTACCTGCCATCAATGGCTGCCATTGATAGCACAAACCAATAGCTACGATTTAGTATATAACTGGTTTGATCATTTAAAGGGCAAAGGCCATTATTTAAGTGGCTTTGTTATTATGCCTAATCATGTGCATGCCTTAATCGCTTTCAGGAATACGGGCCAATCCATTAATACAATCATTGGAAATGGCAAACGATTTATTGCCTATGAAATTATAAAGAGGCTGAAAAAGCAAAAGGAAGATAAACTACTTCACCGGTTGCATTTGTCTGTAGAAGCGAAAGACCTGGAAAGAAATAAGAAACATGAAGTATGGGAAGACTCATTTGACTGGAAAGAATGCAGGACAAATGAATATATGCGGCAGAAACTTGATTATATGCATGATAATCCGTGTAAAGGAAAATGGGATCTTGCACAAGCACCAATTGATTATGAACATAGCTCGGCAAAATTTTATATAACAGGGGAGCAGTCTTTATATCACGTTACGAATTATTGTGAACTGGCAGATATTGATTTGTCGAAGCCATTAAAGAACGCCGCCGAGTCCACTCCACACACAAATCTGGGCGGTGAGACATCGGCTGAGAAATAAAACTATTTACTTTGTTTTTTTTCTTTCTTTTCCCGTCATTTGCTGGATCCGCTAAGAAACGTTAAGATCAAATGACCCGGCAGGGAAAAATAGGTTTTTAGTATTTGCATTCCAGGGACTGCAGCAAAAATTCTTTCTTTCTTCTGGCTACTTCCACTTTTGAATGATCACTCATTACCAACAGACCGGAGCGTTCATACTTTTCTATCCTTGTTGGTATTGTAAACCCATTGAACGGCCTTTGCCGACATGCAGGTACACAACAAATGCGTATTATTTTTTTCGAATCACCAATTGTGGCAAAAAAGCAGAAACTGCTACCGGAATGTTCCTGAAAGGGTAAAGCAGACCCTGTTATTAATCTTATAAAAAATCTGTCCGTTTATTTTCATAATTGTACGGCTTTTTTCTTTAGCCAATAATCTTCCCTTGTTATCAAAGAATTGCGGCTGATCAAAAAAAACTACGGTAAAATATTTTTCCTTACGGTCGGAGCCGAGTTTGTAATGTCGTAGTGAAAGAAATACCATGAACTTCTCTTGCCCTCTTTCATAGTAATCGAGATTAGTTATCCAGGTGCAGCGCATCTGCTTCATATCTGTAAAAAGAGTAAGCATTTCTGCTACATTAAAATGATAGGCCTGTAAAGTGTCGGCAAGATTATTTTCTCCCGGTTTAAAATGGTAGATATACCGGATGGTGTCGGTTATGATTTCTATTCCAACTTCAGAAAAATTTTTATCTTCTACTTCAAAGGAAAATGGGCGAAGGCGATGTATTTTTTTAAAGCGATCTTTAATGGATAACAGTGTCGCTTCATTTTGCCGGTAATAATTAGCGGGTAGCTCCCTGCTGGATGAACAAGATGCAGCTATTATGCTGATTGTTATGATATGTAGCAGGTAGGTTTTCATTTTATTTTTGTTGCAGAGGTGATACCAAAAACAGCTTTTCGCAACAGCGTTGGCGAAATTTGCTGCAACGATTTCATTCCATAATCCCAATAAATAATATTGATTTTATTTTCATCAATTTTTTGGATGTCCAGCAGAAGAATATAGTGAGTGGGGATACTGAAACGGGATGATGTATGTTTTTTGCGGTATAAAAAACGGTTGTTCAGATAAAGAAATACAATGCCTCTTTTTAATTTTTCTTCAATATAACTGTACGGGTCTTTCACCCAGGGACGAATAATATCTGAACCTCTTGCCTTTACTTTTAGTTGGAAAGCTTTACGGAGTATCCGATTGAATTTTGAAAAATTCGTTGATGCCCATAAGGTATTTTCGTCACCTTTATTGAAATGAAGATTTACAAAATTCAGATAACCTTTAAATCGGTCTGCCAGACATAGAAACCACATTTGCGCAGCCGGATTTAAATCCAGTGCCCCTTTATATTTTAACAAACCGGCTTCCTGTAAAATAGCTTTGCCGGGTTTAAAGTTCACCTCATTATAACTTGCTTTTCCCTCTTTGTAAAGCTTTAGCATAAACTGGCAAAAACCAAGCGGATCATTTTTCAATGGCAGATAAGTTAATGCAGAGTAAGCGCAAAAATTATTGGTACGTCCTTCATAGAATTTTAGGGGTGATGTAGCAAAACCCCGAAGATTTTCAAAAAAAATGGCAGGCTCTACGTTTATCCAATAAGTGCTGGAGTCCGTTCCTTGCACACTATCCAGCCAGGCTTTTGCTTGTGATGGTGTGGATATCAGCACACTATCTTCCAATATTCTATTTGCTTCTTTTGCAGAAACTGATGAATATGTAAAAATTAGCAGTACAAAATAAAATAGCTGCATGGAAATTTTGGTCATCAAACGCTCTATTACAAATACCGTTCCGGTAATTTATACATTAAAAAAACCATCCGCTGGCTTACGGATGGTTTTAAACGACATAAAGAGGTTATTAATACCTGTAAAGATCAGACTTAAACGGCCCTTCCTTACTAATACCAAGATAGGCAGATTGTGCATCTGTCAGTTCATCCAGCACCACACCAATTTTAGCCAGGTGCAAACGGGCAACTTTTTCATCTAAATGCTTGGGGAGTACATATACTTTGTTCTCATAATTTTTATGGTTCAACCACAATTCAATCTGCGCCAAAGTTTGATTAGAGAATGAATTACTCATCACAAACGAAGGGTGTCCGGTAGCACAACCAAGGTTTACTAAACGGCCTTCCGCAAGGATAATAACATCATTACCATCCACATTATAAATATCTACCTGTGGTTTGATGGTATCTTTTGTATGTCCATAATTTGTATTCAACCAGGCAATATCAATTTCAATATCAAAGTGACCGATATTACAAACGATTACTTTGTCTTTCATCAGTTTGAAATGTTCGCCTCTTATCAGATCACGGCAACCACTCGCTGTAACAACAATGTCGGCTTCTTTTACAGCATCAATCATTTTCTTTACTTCAAATCCATCCATGGCAGCTTGTAGTGCACAGATAGGATCAATTTCTGTAACGATAACACGGCAACCGGCACCAGCCAATGAAGCAGCAGAACCTTTACCTACATCGCCATATCCGCCTACAACCGCTATTTTACCAGCCAGCATTACATCTGTAGCACGGCGGATTGAATCGACTAAAGATTCTTTACAACCGTATTTATTATCAAACTTCGATTTTGTAACTGAATCATTTACATTAATAGCCGGCATTGGTAATGTTCCATTAGTTACTCTTTCATATAAACGGTGAACACCGGTAGTAGTTTCTTCTGAAATACCTTTTACATGCTGAATTAATTCAGGATAAGTATCAAGCACGATGTTGGTTAAATCGCCACCATCATCTAAAATCATATTCAATGGTTTGTCTACACTACCAAAAAACAATGTTTGTTCAATACACCAGTCAGCTTCCTGCTGTGTTTGTCCTTTCCAGGCATACACACCAATACCTGCAGCAGCAATGGCAGCGGCAGCATGATCCTGTGTAGAGAAGATATTGCAGGAGCTCCATTTTACTTCTGCACCTAATGCAGTCAAGGTTTCAATCAGTACAGCAGTCTGTATGGTCATGTGTAAACAGCCGGCCACCCTTGCACCTTTCAGTGGTTGGGAAGGTCCGTATTCTTTACGGATAGACATAAGACCGGGCATTTCTGCTTCAGCGAGACGGATTTCCTTACGTCCCCAGGCAGCCAGGGAAATGTCGGCAACCTTATACGCAAGGTTGAAATCGATAGAAGTTTTTGATAGTGTTGACATGATTTTATTTTTTAGATCACAAAAATAACATTATAGTATATTGTTCTAAAGAAATGTGTAAATTTGGTGAATTATTCTATTTATTGACTATTTTTAGCTGAAAATACTTTATACCAATGTCAAAAGTTACAAAAACAGAAAAAACAGCTATCACTGATTTTGTATTGGATAGCAAAGACCTTTCCATACTTAGTTTCTTGCAGCAAAATGCCCGGATGACAGTGAAAGAAATTGCTTCAGCTATACACCTTAGCACCACACCGGTACATGAACGCATTAAACGGTTGGAAGCAACCGGAGTGATCAAGCAATATGCTGCTTTACTGGATCATACCAGGGTGAATAAAAGTTTAATAGCTATTTGTTATGTATCCCTGAAAGAACATAATAAAACTGCCGGTACAAAATTTGTTAAAGCTATTCATTTAATGCAGGAAGTGGTGGAATGTTTTACCATTTCCGGTGAATTTGATTTTATGCTGAAGGTGATGTGTGCGGATATGAATGCTTACCATGATTTTCATGTAAATAAATTAAGCCAGATCGAGAATATGGGGCGTGTGCAAAGCATATTTGTAATGGGAATTGTAAAACAGACGCATCAGTTAGTGTTTGGGTAAATGACCCGGTGATTCCTGATTGGAAAATAAAATTGAAATTACAGTAGTAACAAATAAAATATTTTAAAATGAATGTATATGATACTATGTCCGAAGCGGTGAATGGACTTAAAAAAAGAGGCTATACGCTTGATTTCAATCTTCTGGAAAATTGTTTAATATGTAATGGTGATAAGTTTACTATTGACGATTTTGAGATCGTTGAAGTCCATCGGTTTGAAGGCAATTCAGATCCTTCTGATGAAGCGGTTGTTTATGCCATCGAATCAATAAGTGGAATCAAAGGAGTTTTAGTGAATGGTTATGGAATTTCTGCCAATCCGGTGAGCTCAGATATGGCAAAAAAATTAATAATCTCCCGGGATCAGCAGTAGTTCTATACAAAGAAAGTAGTATTGGATGTATGCCTGATAAATAATTCGGCAATCCTATAAAGAAGATGCCCTGGTTACATTTTTTTCTCCATCACATAATCATTCATAAAGAACCCGTTGCCAATATCGAAATTGGCTT